>JAKLQL010000544.1 GCA_022013395.1 Acetobacterium sp. | reverse complement strand
GTTCAGCATATCGGCAGCAGAATAATTCAAAACCACGATTCCCTCCAACTCCCCCCTGGTACCATAATAGGGGGTTGCCAGCCGGATCATCGGCTTGATGGGCTCGACAATTTGGTTGTTTTCCATATTTAAATCCAGCTTTGAAACATAAACCTGATTTTCTGCCAATGAAATGGCATCGCCAAAATAATAGCGGTCGGCCTTATTTTGAAGGTCTTTTGCAGCGGTCAGGGTGGCGCCGGTTTCGGCATAATTAACCCGGATTACTTCGTTCCCGTCCAGATCGATAAAACGAATCTGATCGTAGATCATTTTTCGGTTTGAAAAGGCCAGCCAGTGATCCTCAACGTCTGAATAGTTGCCTCTGCCATTGTCGCCGATTTTTAATGCATCGGTAACATACAAAAGGTCAGTCACCAGGCGATTAACCTTATTGGAGACGATCGTCTTTTCGACGTCAACCAATTGTTGTTCCTGGGTCTGGATCTCGTTTTTCTGGGCTGACTCGACATTAATCTGAATCACCAGCGTAATCAGAAAATATACCAGACTAAGGGCGAGAAAAACCCCCAGGGCATAGAAAATTGTTTTTTTGGTTGTCGTTTTGATGGTCTTATCAAACAATGGCGGCTCCTTTAAAGATTGATGTTTTTTTCCAGGACAAATGAAGCGATGCTTTATCCCCTGGATTGCTGCTTAAAAGCTAGCTATTATTGTACTTTAAAATCACTTTGCTTACAAGCTATTCAGTTGCTTAAAAGAATGACTTTTTGGGGTCCAGGCGATCAAATCGCCATGCCGTTTGTCATTTTTACTGCATCGTCTTCATTAATTCATCCAGTGACACTATTTTAAACGAATTCTGATAATAATCCAGCAAGCCTTCTTCTTTCATGCGACTCAGCTCCCGGCTCATGGAGGTTCGGGAGACATTGAGGTATTCGGCCAATTCATTGCGATTGGGAACGATGTCAAAACTGAGGCTGTTATTCTTCTGGGATTCATTAATCAGATAGGCTGCCAGCTTTTCCCGCATGCCCTTTAACATCAGCAGTTCAATTTTAGCATTCATCCTGAAGTTTTTTTCACCTAAAATCATCATCATATTCTGAATCAGTTGGAAATGAAAATTACAGGCATTGCCACAGGTTTTGATAATCCGTTCAAAAGGAATAATCAGGATTTGGGAAGCTTCTTTCACACGGACACTTACCGGTGCGATTCTGGCTTTGGTACAGACAATCCCTTCCCCAAAAATACTGGAAGGCCCTAAAAAGTCCATGATCAGTCTGGCCCCGGCTGGGTTTTCCTTGATAATCTCAACCGATCCGGTCAACACAATTCCAACAAAACTAATTTGGCTGCCAGCTAAAAAGACATAGTCATCACTGCTGAATTTTTTAATATGGCCATTGATGCAGGTCATCAGTTTTTTATATTCGTCTTCTTTTATATTCTCAAACAACGGACATTTTTCCATAACAGCATAAAATTTCTCCATCAGGACACCTGCTTTCTATTTTCTGCAATCAAACTGGCTTTTTAGAATATTATATGACAAGCGGTTTATCGCGTAAACTGTTTAAATAAAAAAGGAACCATTGCGGTTCCCTTAAGGTTTGGCTGAACTTAAGCTGATAATGTTGCCAGATGGGCATTGAGTTTGTCAACTAGGGCATCGGCGCTGGTGCTGTGAACCTGACAGGCTTCTTCAATCGTTTCATTTTGAGAAGATGGGCATCCCAGACAATGCATCCCGATTTCTAATAGAATGGGTGCGAATCCGCCATCTATTCTTAATAATTCACCGATTTTCATATCTTTGGTTATCTTTTGCATGGTAGAACCTCCTAAAGTTTACTGAATTAACAGTCTTTTGTTTTATCTTGAACCTAGTATAACACAAAACTCCTTTTTATTTGTAGCTAAAGCTACAATTATTTTAAAAACTTGCTGAGTAAAATCCCCGTTGCTCCATTTGAGAATCGTTAATCAGCAAATCGGAACACAGATTTCGCACTTGTGGTTTTCGACCATTTTATATGCATAACGCTCCATCACTGGTTTTGAATGATCAATTTCATAACCCTTTCGGCTGAGTTCCGAAAACAGTTCCTGCCAGGCCTTCTTCATGGCTTCCGCGGTATGGTCAATCTCAAAAACGGCATACTCTCCGGTTGCGATCTTCCCTTTTTGAAGTTCATCGTCACTGATCAACTGTTCGGTACGGACAAGCAATCCGGCATCATACCGACACGCCTCTGGTTTTGTCATTGTGGGATTATCCTGGGGAATTCCGAGAATGATTGATTCATCATTTAATAAACCATTCACGCTGGCCCAGGTTTTTAATTTCGCCATGGTCTCAATATTCCCGATCCCATAGGGACCAATTTTTCGGAAGTAAACAATTTCACACTCTGGGATCATTTCAATCGTCATTTTCATTTTACTTTATTCCTTTCGCTTAACAAGTCAGACCGGTCTATAAGCAATTTACCATGATTTAAAATGAAAATAAACGAATTTTTTAAAAATGTTTTTTTGTCAATGATACTGAACTATCGGTTATTAAGCCATTATTTCTTCAAAATGCGATAATGATTTTCTTTTTAGTTGAGTTAACACACCAATCCTGTTAAACTGAAACAGGTATCACTGGAAAATAAATCAGTCCCGTGTTACCTAGTTTAAGTTTTTGAGGAGTAATCATATGTTAAACGATACAACTAATAATTATTTAAAAGCCTGCGAGTCCTGGCGTCTGAAATTTCTGAACATGGACAAGCAACAACTGCTGGAGAAATTGCCTGAAATCAAAATCGAAGCAGACTACCTTAGCTTGAAACTTTTTGGCCGAAAATTTGGGATTCATACTCAAACCGGTGAAATTGTTACGCTTGAAGATTTTCAACCGGCTGAAATCATTAGCCAGTTAAATATTTATACGCTTCTCGGGTTCGCCTCGCCTCAGGCTTCTTTAACGGACAAATGGGTTCCTTTTCGAGAACTGAGTGGTGCTTCCCCTTTTACAATGGCGTTTGAGAAACATGTGCTGGAACCCTTTGCTCTGACCTTTTCCGAACAGACCGAAAAACTATCAAAAGCCTGTGAAGTTCTCGGTGGAGTCAATCTCTCCCATTCTGATGTCGGTTATCGTATCAACGCCTTCGACTGTATGCCCATCAAATTTCTCTTCTGGGATGGCGATGATGAATTTCCGGCTCAGGCTAACATTCTATATGATAGCAGTGCCACGGATTTTATTCATGTCGAAAGCACCGTCAGCATCGCCATTGAAGGCATTGAACGCCTGGCGGAAGCTGCCGGCATTGAGATTAAAGGTCCGATCTTTAAAATGTAGCTTCACCCAGACACTGCTTCCTTTTTAAAGTCTGTGTTTCCCGGTTTCGATCTTTTCGCAGGTAGTTACGAAAGTGCGGTGAGCTTTGCGTCCAGTTTCGCAATTGCCCAATCTTTTTTTTTAAAGAAAGACGAAGCATTGGGCAATATCTGCTACCTAAACTGCCCCGTTTCATTAAAACAGCCGAAGAACAATCTCCGGCTGTTTGTTTTTTTGGTTGTCAGTTTATTATTGATGCAGATTATGTCGATTCATATATCGCTTTTTATGCTGATAATTAAGCCATTTCTTTATTGATCTGATTCAGTTCTTCGGTGATTGCTTCATAAACGCCGGGATAGACGCTACCAGGTCCACCTTGAGTAATACAAGGGATGTAGTAGTGTTTTCCACAACGCGCGACGGCTTTGCGCACTTCAGCACCAACACTTTCCTGGGTCCAGTTTTCTTCATCAATCAGGGAATTGTCAATGTCGCCCATAAAAGAAATCTGTCCGCCGTATTTTTTAATCAGTTCGGGAACGTTATTTGAAGAAATACAGCCTTGC
>JAKLQL010000543.1 GCA_022013395.1 Acetobacterium sp. | reverse complement strand
ATATCGGGCTTATCATGGCCAGACGCATGACAATCGAAGGGATTGAAGTAGTAGGTGTTTATGAAATTATGAAAACACCAAACGGACTCATACGAAATATAGAACAATGCCTGAATGATTATAATATACCCCTTCATCTTTCAACAACTGTCGTAAAAATTCATGGCGACAAGCGAATTGAAGGTGTAACAATCGCAAATGTCGATGGTCAAAACAAACCCATCAAAGAGAGTGAACAGTTTCTTGAATGCGATTTACTCGTGCTGTCAGTCGGATTAATTCCTGAAAATGAATTGACCAGGAATACTCAAATTTTGATAAGTCCGATTACCAATGGTCCCATTGTCGATGAAAATATGATGACGGATAAGCCTGGCATTTTTGCCGCAGGCAATGTGGTTGCTGTGTTTGACCTTGTCGATTATGTTGCTGCAACTGGAGAGATTGCAGGAAGGTGCGCTGCAATATTTATCAAAAATGAATTGACTAGGATTCCATCGAGAAAAGTCTCCGTTAACGCCGGAAATAATGTATCATTTGTGTTGCCGCAAAAGATTAATACTGACGCCACTGGTACGCTTGATTTGTTCTTAAGGGTGCAAACCGAAATGAAAGATGCAGCAGTCATGATAATAGTGAACGGAGCACCCGCTAAACGATTGAAAAAAGAAAGAGTCATCTTGCCGTCCGCGATGGTTTGCGTTACGCTGAACCGTGAGCATGCTCTTGATAAAGATGTAACCATTGAGGTCAGAGGTGTAAATAATGAAACATAAATACTATACATCTATCGTTTGTCCACTAAGCTGTTATGGGAAATTGTCTGAAAGTGAAGGAGAATTTGCATTTGATGGCTTTGCCTGCTTACGGGGACAACTTTATGCTAAAAGTGAATATACAGACCCTGTACGGATGCTTACGACGTGCCTTTCAATCGAAGCAGCTGGCATTCGGCGATTGCCTGTTGTCAGCAATGGCGAAATCCCGAAAAGATTGCTGACGCAGTGCTACCAACTGCTATCTCAAATGAAAATAACGGCACCTATCAAAGAGGGACAGATCATCGCAACGAATATTTTGGAATCGAATGTTGATATTATAGCAACACGGAACATAACGGCATTGCCGAGATTCAAAGTGCAGGAGAAAATAATGAACCATAATGTTATAGATTTTTTAAATTGTTTGAAGGAGCAGCTGCCTGATGTTACTCAGCTGAGTGCCATGGAAGATCGGCAGATATACGCTCATGGGGTGTGTCCCGTCGAATATAAATGGATGCTTGAAGGTTATTATCCTCATATTCCGGATGCAATACTCATGCCCTCTTCAATTGAAGAGATTTCCAGAATATTACAGTTGGCAAATGAATTTTTAGTAGGAATCGTGCCAATTGGAGGAGCATCAGGTTCTGTCTGCGGAACATCAGCGGACAAGGGTCAAGTCATGTTGGATGTTAAAAGATTACGTTCATTTTCGATTAACGAAATCAATTGTACTGCCAAAGGCGGGGCTGGATTAACAGGGGCCGATTTTGAGAACCAGTTGAACGATCTCGGCTACACAACAGGCCATTTCCCGCAATCGTTTCAAAGTGCTGTTTTAGGAGGTATGGTTGCAACACGAGCTGTGGGCACATTCTCGACAAAATACGGGAAAATGGATGATATGGTTAGTAACCTCGTGGCAGTACTCCCCACCGGAGAGATTTTGCGGACCCATACCGCACCAAAGAGCTCTACCGGGCTTGAACTGAATCAGCTTTTGCTTGGCAGTGAAGGTGTCTATGGGATTGTCACCGAAGTGGAAATGGAAATTTATCCGATGGCGCTCTGTAGGTATTTTGAAGCGTACACATTTCCCTCAACCCTTGATGGCCTTGAAGCCATTCGCCAATTCATGCAATTGGGATTACGGCCGGCGGTTGTCCGGCTTTACGATCATGTGGAAAGTATACCTAAAATCAAAAAATATTGCTTTGAGCCGGGATATTCATTTCTGGTGTTTGGCTATGAAGGTCTTGAAGAACAAGTTTTCCTAGAAAAAAAGCACATAAGGTTAATCTGTGAAAAAAATGGTGGGCTTTCGAAAGGGACAAAGCCAGGCGAGGACTGGTTTCACAGCCGCTTCAGTACCAAAAAAATTCAAGATTATCACGCAATTCGAGGTGGAACTTCTGATGCCATTGAAGTGGCGGCACCATGGGATTGTATCGGTAATGTCTGGGCAGCAATGCGCGAGGTATTGGAACCTATCTGTAATTCTGTGGAATGTCATTTCTCGCATGTTTATCATACTGGCGCAAGTGTTTATGTCATCTTTTATGCTGAAACCGGTGGAGATGATTTTGAAGGGGAAAAACGCTATATTGAATGCGTGCGGCGTGCTATAACAGCCAGTCTTGAAAATGGAGGAAATATTTCCCATCATCATGGAATCGGAAAACTCAAGGCAGAATATTTAGAAAAAGAACACGGTGAAACAGGTGTAATGGTAATGCGAAAAATTAAAGATGCACTTGATCCAAATGGAATACTGAACAAGGGGGTTTTGGGATTATAAGAAATTTTACTTTAAGAGCATATGACGATAAGCTTCTGCATCAAGTCATCCATCTTGATCAAGGTCTATGCTATAATCCGGAATATCGTGCTACGCATCAGATGAATGATTATCCATCACGGAAGTTTCAACTTCTTTGGTCAATTGATAAAGGGTATTTGCCCCCCACGAATAGAATCGCAGAAACAGTTTTCAGATCAATCCTTTCGAGACAAGGGGAACGATGGCAAAATTTTCATGAGGATCCTAACGACTGTACGGATGTGATGTACCTCTGTCGTGAATTCATGCGCAAAAACGGATTTGACTGTGGTACAAAAACAGATCTCGAAGATCTGCTTCAAAAAAACAACGGGCATATTTTACCAGTTGAATCGATCAGCAAACAATGGAATGCTGCCCTTCCATTGTTCGAGTCGTCCGAAACACTGGTATTAATAGATGATGCAACAGCATTCTATGCAAAAGAAAGCGCAGGGGCACTTGGCAATTTCCTGAAAAAATAAAAAATAGTCACACAGCCGATTGAATCGGTATTTATTGGATTTGAATATTTTGCCTATGGACTTATAGACGAAGGAATCCACCATCTTGAAAAATTAGCAGATTCATTACGTCAAAAAAATATTCATCGCATTATAACACTTTCCGGTCAGGCACAGTATGTATTTGAAAAGCTGCTGCCCAAACTGCCGGTCAAATGGGAATTTGAGACAATCCATCTCTTGTCTCTGGTTGATGCACTGATACCCTCGACACCATCCTACATCTATGGTGGAAGTTTTATGCTTCGGTACCTTGATATGTCGGATAAACTAAATAATATGCTTGTGAATACCATTGAACAACCGATCCTGGAAACCCCTGAATTTACCCCTCGTCTAAAAGCGGATAAACGGGTTAACAATGTCAATAACTGGCAAAAACCACTGTGCGCCGAATATTCTTTACTGGGCATGGATTTGGATATCGCAGACTGGATTACAAATGATGCAATGAACGAAATCCGAAAAAGCAAAGCTGAAAATTGCGTTGTTTTTGAACCGTATGCTCTCCCTGTTTTAAAAATGAATTTTGAAGGACATGTCTGCTATTATTTAGACCTATTAAGCAAATAAGAAGAAGGTGGCTATGATGGATGTTCGTTTAAAACTACTTCGCCAGAACATGTTAAATACAGCTCCTGCTATTTGTATTGAAAGAGCTGAAATTGTTACTCGTTGCTATCAAGAAATGGAAGCGTTGCCTGCGATTTTAAAACGAGCGCATTCATTGCGTGCAATACTGCGTGAGATGACAATTTACATCGATGACGGCGAGTTAATTGTTGGAAACCAGGCATCGACGCGACGTGCTGCACCTCTTTATCCTGAGTATTCGGTTCAATTTGTATTGGACGAGATGGACAAGTTTGAATTGAGAGAAAGTGATCGCTTCATTATCACAGAGGAAAAGAAAAAGAGACTCCGGAAAATCCTGCCATGGTGGAGTGGAAAAACATTGCGTGACCGAGCCTTAACCATTCAAAGCGAAAAAGTTTTAGAAGATCTGAATATTGGTGTTTTAGGTTGGCAGAGTAATATTTCCTCGGGTGAAGGGCATTTTATACCCGATTATGATATGGTTATGAAATTAGGCCTTCGTGGTTTGCTGGATAGGGTTATCGGATATATGGATGGGCTTGACTTAACACAACCGACGGATTTGGAAAAATTAATTTTCTATCGGGCATCCAAGGTCGTGCTTGAGGGTTGTCTCGATTATATTGCCCGTTTTTCAGAATTGGCAACGATAAAGGCAAAAGAAACGGCCGATCCGGTGCGTTTTAAAGAGCTGAATGCGATTGCTGAAAACTGCACAGCACTTCTTAAACATGAACCCCAATCTTTTTATCAAGCCATATAATGTTTGTGGTTTGTACAGGTAATATTACACATCGAAAGCAATGGCCATTCAATTTCCATGGGTCGTACCGACCAGTATTTATATCCTTTTATGAAAAAAGATATAAATGACGGTCTGATTAATAAAGAACAGGTTCATGAATTAATTGGGTGTTTTTTCATAAAAGTATTCAGTAATAATAAACTACGATCCGAAAGTACCACGCGTACACAACTGGGTTATCCAACCTACCAGAATATATGTTTAGGCGGACAGACAATCGATGGGAAGGATGCGACCAATTCACTGACCGATATAT
>JAKLQL010000542.1 GCA_022013395.1 Acetobacterium sp. | reverse complement strand
CTTGTATCACTTGTCTCTAAAATAGTAACATTATCATAAAACACAAATACTTCACTATTCCTCTCCAGAATGTTCTTTTCTTGTAAATAAATTCCAGAACAATATTCATCATTTTCAATATACAAAAAAGGAATGCTTAAAAGTTTTTTAGCCTCTTCTGTATCAGATGTCATTTTCTTGTCTAAGTGTTGAACTGCTGCATATTGAAGATTAAGTTCATAGTTATCCATAATTTCTTGACCTGAATCATTAATTGACGCTTCTGTATATCTCTTAGCAAACTCTGCATTTTCTCCCATATATTTTTTCGTAATCACCACTATTTCTCGTTTTATTAATTAGATATTGTGCATAAATCAACCTTTCCTGTCGAGGAAGAGATTCAAATGTCTCAATACTCATCATTTCATATTTTTGCATTGATTTTGCCAATGCTGTTGTCTTTTTATCTGCTGATGATTCATCAGTTGTTACTTGAGTAGTTGTTTGTGGTATGAGTGACACGATATTCGATTCTATCATCCAACTCCCCAAAATAAATAAACCAATAGAAACACCGAGAAAAACAAACGGAATTTTTAACGGTTTTTTTTGAATCCTAAAAATGATTAGCAGTACTATCATTGTAATAAAACCTAAAAAGCCAGTCATTCCAAAGAACATCCCAGGGGATGAATCTGTTAAAGATTCTACGAAAATTATGAATAGAATCCAACCGCCAAGTATTATAAAAAGAATTTTTAGTGGTTTTTTCTGAACTGCAAAGACAATTAGAACAACGAGGGTCGCGATAAATCCTATCCAACGAATTAATTCAAAAGATGCTACTAAATTTTTGCTCTCCATTAATAAAAGAACTACTCCAGCAAGTACCTGGAATGAGAGCATTACAATACCAATAATATATCCAATCTTGGATTTTTTATTTTTGGGATCATTTAAAAGTTCTTTTCTTCCCTCAAAAATAGCGCAAATTGCCACACCTAACGATACATAGCCAATGCCCCTGAGAACACTATCTGACATAAGCTCAGTAGTTCCTAAAACAGTTGCTATTAAAAATAAGCCGATGCTCGTAAGGCCCAAATAATAGGCCTTATTTTCTTTCATATTTTTCCCCTTTTTTATTTCAGTATTTATAATGGTACCATTCAAAATATAATAATTCAACCTATATTAAACTGAAAGGTTATACCATCCTATATATCAACGCTGGTTCACTTGCATTCCGTTCCAATAACCACCATCAGCTTCTTTCAGACCATAAGTTCGGCAAAATGCCTCGCGAACAAAAAAACAGCCATAAACGGCTGTTTTACGCAATTTTCAAATGGCGGAGAGAGAGGGATTCGAACCCTCGGTACGCTTACACGTACACACGCTTTCCAGGCGTGCTCCTTCGACCACTCAGACATCTCTCCTAAGGTAGAATAAATTGATTCTTCAATTTTTTCATGCTTGTTGATTATACGGTAATTGGCGATAAAAGTCAATCTTTTCTTTGTGAAACCGCTTGATTTCCAACCTAACTGATCAAGGTCACCGACACAATTCTGAAAAGAGACCCGGTTTCATTAGAAACTGGCCTCTTTATCAGTGATTGTTGTTAATGTCCCTTATTGTTTCCGCTTATCGTCTATACAGCTTCGTCACCAGGATGGCGACACCTAAAAGCAAAACCGACGCAGCGATTACGATAATCGCTGTCCAATCAACTGTGCCACCGGCATTGGTTGGCATATTTCCGCCATTGCCTGGCATAGTTGACGCCTGCCCATTCTGAGTGGCACTGTCTGTTGCTGCCTGTGAACCATCGGCTGATTGATTGGTCGTCGCCGAAGAAGTCGCATCACTGCCGGGCCGGTTTCCGGCAGGCTGACCGCCACCACTGGCATTAGCAACCTGCTGTTTACCGTCGGTTCCGGTGGTTGTGTCAGTACTTGCGGCTGCCGCAGTCGTTTGACTCGTCGGCATTCCCATACCCTTGTTCATCCCGCCACCCATGGCGTTGCTGCCCATCGCAGATACATTCAGGATGCTGGCATTAATGAGCGTCGTTGGTTGTTCGGTTTGACCAGTGGTAGTGGCGGGAATGGTGCCAACCAATTGTCCACTGATGCTTTCGGCTCTGAGTTCACAGAACTGTTTAAGCACAGCAACACCCGCTTGATATTCCTCATAGCTGCAGAATTTAGTCGGATCTTCATTGACATCAGCGGATATCAGCGCCACGGCTTTGTCAATGGTCTCGGCACAGCGACCGCTTTCAAAGTACCCGGCAATAAATTCTTCGTAATACTGATGGTATTGCGCCAAATAGGTTTCGTTGGAAAGCAATTCATTGAGCAGTGGCCGTTCTGCCATGGTGGTGCCGGATACCGGGGTATCAATGGGATAGTTTACCAAAGTTGTGGCTTCATCGGTATTGGTTGCCGTGGTAGTGGTATCTTCTCCGCCAACACCGCCCATAAAGTTACTGAAGGCCAGGTTGTAATCCCAGGCCACAATTGACATTTGCCCGTCTTCTTCTCGCAGATAGTAATTGTGTTTCATGCTGCCGGTATAGCTGTCGTAATTATCCACAAAGTTATGCACCACAAAGTACTTCAGCACCTCTTCCACATCCACAACCGCTTCCAGGTTTTCGCCTTCGTTCAATTGTTTAATGGAGTCAATCAGCCGTTCCTTATCGCTGGTGGTGACATCAAAAATAGCACCATTCCAGATGTTTTCGTAGCTTGACAGTTCATCGTCTGAATAAATCAGCGCCACATCATCACCAGATTCTCCAAACATATTTCCCATTTGACTGATGTCTGGCAACTGGCTATTATTCTTAGTTTGATCATTAGCCGCATCCGTTGTTTGAGCGGTGTCACCGGTTTGATTCAGATCTGGCGGCTGACCGCCACTGGGCATTTGCGAACCGCTGGGAGACTGTCCCGGATTTTGGTTTGCAGCGGCGGTTTGGGTGGTATCAGTTCCCTGAGGCATTGTCGGCATGTTGGTCACTCTGTCCCCACCCATTGCCATGCTGTCAGGTTTATAGAGGGTGCCCTCATCGGTGCCATAGTTTCTTGTAACAAAAGCCTCTTCCACCCCTTCGACCGCCAGATAAAGCCCAAAGTATTCACCATTAACCGAAACTTTGACAAAGCTGGTCAGCGGCGCATCGACCCCCATGTATTCCATCATATCATAACTCAGATAATCTTTAAGATAGGTGTTGTCGGAGATGATATTGTTTAAATTGAGCTTGTCCAATCCATGGTAACTGAGGCTTTCATTGTATTTGTCAAAGTCAATTTTGAAACTATACCGCTCGGAATCCGTGGAGGCCACACTGGAAAGGGATGAGTTCCCTTTAGGGCGAATTGCCACATTATCCAGGGTTTCTCCGTCTACGGTTACGTCGCACAGTTCGTATTCTTCGTCGGTGGCATTCTCCTGGAGACTATTCCAGTTTTCTGCTGATATTTCAATGTTAATGGTGTGGACGCTGCTGTCATCAAAGAGCTTGGTAACGTAGGACAAATCTGCGGTGCCGGCGGTAATTCCAATGGCGTTTCCGTAATAGGAAAAGACAAATCCGATTAGAATGGTCACAACTCCGATGATCGCACAAATCCGATCGATGTTTTTATGATTTGTCACCTAAATCACCTCTCTCAATTCACAAATTCGCCATTATAGCTCACCAGCACGGCATGATTGACATCGTCCAACTCCACCACGTTATTGATAAAGTCGGTGTTGTCATTTTTGAGTCGCACTTCAATATTCAATTCAATGCCATCTTTTGAAACGGTTTTGTTTTTGATTACGCTTTTGCTAACATTCTCATCGATAAAACTTTTTACCTTTGCTTCGGCATCCCGGTTATTGCAATTGACGACGATAATATAGGGCATATCGGTTGGTTTTCGATTGACAAACACCAGCAAGATAATCCCAATGAGCACACTGCCGATGATGGCCAACGGAATCATCCCGGCCGCCAGGACAATGCCGGCCGCAATAGACCAGAAAACAAAGGCGATATCCAGGGGTTCCTTAACTGCCGTTCGAAAACGGACGATCGAGAGCGCCCCAACCATCCCCAAAGAAAGCACCACATTGCTGGTGATGGCTAGCATGACAAAGGTAGTAATCATCGAAAGGGCGATGAGGGTTACCCCAAAGCCAGTTGAATACATGACTCCTTTATAGGTCTTTTTATGAATCAGATAAACAAATGTGCCAATTCCAAAGGCCAGAACCAAGGCAATTACCATATCGATAATTGATACCGATGTTACATTCTCCAAAAAATTTGATTTAAAAATCTCATTTAAAGTCATTAACGCTTCTCCTTGTTGTTGTTATTTTTTAGACTAAATTCTCTAACTAAAAATTCGGCTGGCGGCATATTTTGAATAAGCCGTTCGTCTTCTGCCATCCAGCTGAACGATATTTGAAATCACTTCCGGAATAAAATTGTCATATTTTATTTCCAGTAAAATCTGAACCTCACCAGCGGCTACCGTGGGTAAGTTTGCATTGA
Source organism: Acetobacterium sp. (assembly GCA_022013395.1). Taxonomy (GTDB): domain Bacteria; phylum Bacillota; class Clostridia; order Eubacteriales; family Eubacteriaceae; genus Acetobacterium. Next base: position 2,093 of record JAKLQL010000542.1, on the reverse strand, counting down.
ACAGATCGGTATTGAAAAGCCCGGTGCGGATATTCTTATCAAAGGTCACCCGAACATTTCCCGGCCCATAAACATAGGCTTCCCGGTCGTAATCCACAATCGTTTTGGGCCTGAGCTGTCCGGATTTCATTTTTGTATACAGCTCTACTATCAGCGGCTCGCCACTACTTGCCATCCACTCCGTTTTACAGCTGAGAAGGGCTTCAATCTCCGCTTTTGAAATCGGTGCTTTGATTTTTGTGCAAAGGCCGTTGATTTTGCTCTTTTTCTCCAGATTGATATAATCAAAATTATTGTTGTAACAGCGGATCCGAAACTTTTCCCGGTAATTGATCCCATTGATTTTATCCTTCAATGCGGTGTCATTATAGTCGTCAAAATATAAACTCCTGATTTGATATTCACCATCGGCATTGGTATTGGCGTCTGGTTTCATAATCGCTTTGAGCTTGCTCTGAATTACCAGATAATCCATATAATTGATATAATGCTTGTGTTCATGTCTGAATTTCATGGTTTAACCTCCTTCTCATCTCAATTTAACATATTCTTAACATTGGGTATGATAGTGTTACAACCTTGAAAAAAGATTGAACTAAAAAATTATTAAGCCAAAGTTCAAGATTCATTCAACTTAAGATGATACAATAATAGTTAGAATTTGGGAATCGAGGTGTTTTACGATGAGGATACTGCTTGTGGAAGACGAATCGGGGCTGGTGGATGCACTCAAAGCGATCTTCACGAAGGAGAACTATTGTTTGGATGCCCTGATGGACGGGGTTAGTGGTTTGGATTATGCCCTCACCGGAATTTATGACGTGATCATTCTGGATATTATGCTGCCGAAAAAAAACGGTCTTGAGGTTTTAAAAGAACTGCGAAATGCCCATATTGAAACCCCGGTTTTAATGCTCACGGCCAAGTCTGAACTGGAAGATAAAATTGCCGGATTGGACTGTGGTGCCGATGATTATCTCACTAAACCCTTTCAGACTGGGGAACTACTGGCCCGGGTTCGTGCCATGACAAGGCGTAAAGGCGAAATAACCAGTCAGGATCTGAGCTTTGGTGATTTGAATCTAAAAAAGAGAACCCGGGAAATCCATTGCGATTCAGCCTCTGTCAAACTTGGTTTAAAAGAGTTTGTGCTGTTGGAAACCCTGATGCTTAATCCCAAGCAAATTATTTCAAAAGAGCAGTTGATTGAAAAGGTCTGGGGATTTGATTCCGAAGCCGAATATAATAACGTTGAGGTTTATATTTCTTTTGTCCGAAAGAAAATTAATTTTGTAGGATCAGCGGTTCAAATTAAGGTGAATCGGGGGATTGGCTATTATCTGGAAATGACTGAAAGTGAGTAATCAAAACCGATGCTAAAAAAACTAAAAATTCGCTTTGTTGCTACCATCATGATTATTTTATCGCTGGTGTTTATTTTGATTATTGGCTCCATCAATTATTTTAATTATCAGTCCAATGAACGCCAAAGCACTGCGCTGCTAAAATCACTGGTTGACAACGACGGCATCATTACTCAAGATCCGCCGGTCGCACCAAAAGGCTCCAATCCCATTCCACCTGGCGTTTACGAACGGGAGCGGACCTTCTCGATCAAGCTGGATCCCACTCAAACACTAATTGCAGTTAATGGCAGCCCTGACCTTTCCGAGTTATCGCAAGAAATGGCCAGCCTGATGGATACCGTGTTGGCAAGTGGTAAAAATTCCGGTTCCCTGGATGGCTACCGCTACCTGGTGGCTGAAAAATCCTATGGTCAAATCCTTGTTTTTGTGGATCAGCGGATTTCAAATGAAATGATGGATCGTCTGATCACTACCTCGTTAATTATCGGCGGCATCAGCATGTTCGTCCTTTTCTTTATCTCCCTGTTTCTCGCCAATTTGATGGTGCGACCAGTGGAAGAAGCCTTTGAAAAACAAAAACGTTTTATCTCTGATGCCAGTCATGAGCTAAAAACCCCACTTTCGGTAATCAGTGTGAATGCCGATGTTCTGGAAGATGATATTGGGGTAAATAAATATCTTTCCTATATTCAATCCGAATCTACCCGAATGAACGGGTTGGTGAAT
>JAKLQL010000541.1 GCA_022013395.1 Acetobacterium sp. | reverse complement strand
TGTGATTGATCTTCCTCCATTATATAATAAATTATTGGTAATTGCTAAAATGCCATAAGCTTTGAATTTAGTTTTGCAATTGCCTAATAATGATTTGTATAAATATAACGGAGGTAACCCTGTGACAAAAGTACTAATTTTAACATCCAGGAAACGCATGGAGAAATTTTCTGATTTATCTGAACTCCCCAAAGACTGGGAACTTATCTACGGAGAAGAGCTGATTACCGATAGCGACGTATTAAACGCTGCCAGTGATGCCGATTTCATTTTTGCCGATGCCGTTCGAGAAGTCAGCAAAACCCTGATTGATAACATGCCCCATCTCAAACTGATCCATTCGGAAGGAGTGGGCTTTAATAAAATTGATATAACTGCTGCCCGAAAAAAAGGCGTCTATGTCTGTAACAATACCGCGGCCAATTCTGCCGCCGTGGCTGAGCATACAATTCTGCTGATGCTGGCACTCCAGCGACGGCTGCTGGAAGGCGATCAGCTGGTTCGCAATGGGCAACAGATTCAAGCTAAGGGGTCCTTTATTCTGGATGGTATTCCTGAACTGGGTTCCTGTCATGTGGGACTGGTTGGTATGGGTTCAATCGCCATGGAAACGGCCAAGCGCTTGAAGCCCTTTGGTTCAAAACTCAGTTATTTTAATCGATCAAGAAAAAATAAAGCTGAAAACGAATTGGGAATGACCTATCTGCCTTTGGAGGAACTCTGTCAACAATGTGATATCATCAGTCTCCATCTACCGGTAACCTCAGAAACAACTGGCCTGATCAACACGAATCTGCTGATGCTGATGAAACCAACCGCCCTGCTAATCAATACAGCCCGTGGCGAGCTGGTTGTTCAGGAAGATCTGGTCACCGCCCTGATCAGTGGACAGATTGCTGGAGCCGGTCTGGATACCATGTATCCAGAACCCGTAACTCTGGATAATCCGCTTCTTAACCTGCCAGAAGCATGCCATTATCAACTGCTTTTTAGCCCTCACATCGCCGGAACCACTAAACAAGCCTTTGAGAAAATGCATCGAACGGTCTGGTCAAATATCTTGGCGGTTTCCAAAGGAAACCGCCCGATTAATATTGTTAACAGCTGATAACTGATAAGTCCCCCAAAACCAGAACCATGGTTTTGGGGGACTTTGTTTTTATCATTTTAGAAAATATAATTCAATGGCATTCGTTACCAGTTCAACTCCAGACCAACACCAACTTCCCGAACGGGAATAAAACGGTGAATAGCGGCTTTGACCGCAAATGAGGTGCAGTGACAGGGATAAATCTCCCGAATGCCATTCTCTGCAAAATAGGCAATGGTTTGAGCCACCCGGTCAGTTACCTCAAAAAGATGAAATCCCCCAAGGACACCGCAGACCCGATTATCGCCAGTTACCGCTTTAGCGTATTCAATGATGTTGCAGATGCCACTGTGAGAACACCCGGTAATAATGTAAATGCCCTGGTTTGACTGATAGACCAGAGCCGAATCGTCCATCAGATAGTCATCGACTAGATTTTCATTAATCCGCTGCTGGCCAATGGCCTCGCAGGTTTCAAAGGAGATTATTCGAGGAATTTCGCCCAGAAATGTAATATTCGGGGTAACTTTCATGGGCTTCCGGGTAAGCGTCAAACGACATCGTTTTTCCAGTTCTAATTTAGTAAAAGGTGCCGATATTTTCAGCCCGTCACATTCTTTATGGTTCAGCGCATCAGGATGGGCTATAATCCTGAGTGGTTCTGGCCATTCTTTTTTAAACAGACTTTTTAACCCCCTGGTATGGTCATCATGACCATGGGACAAGACAAAGGTTTTGACTGTTTCAAGATCAATGTTCATCGCCTGTGCATTTCTTAAAAAAAGATCCGTATAGCCCACATCAAAGAGGATCGCTTCGTCTTCATCTTCGATAAAATAGGAAACACCAGGTTCACCCCAATAGTATTCATCAATATAAGTATAATTATCAACAATGACTTTCAGCTTCATCGCTAACCTCCTCTTCTTATAACCAGTGTGATTCAATCCAACGATCATTGTTTATCATTTTAACTTAACCACAGACAGCTGTTAGGATACACAAGTTCGCAAATACCTTTACTAATCGTGTTGTTTGTATTTAGCAAATCTCATTTTTCTATTGAACGATAAAAGGTAAAATTTCCATCAACACACCAGCAATTCCAATAATCACGGCGTTGAAAAAATAACGTTGATCACCAACAATGATCACATCTTCAGGATTGTCTGTTTTACAGTGAATCCTGACAATTTGTCCCAGTTCATAGCGTTTATCGCCCTGAGTTGCCAGCGCATCAGTATGATAAACCGTTCCTTCAATCGTGTATTCCAGAATCGGCGTATACTCATCATAAACCTGCCTCCCGGTTCGCACCTTGTTTTCCTTCATTTCCACAACTACGGCCTCAACTTCGACGCCATTGGTTTCAATTTTTTTAAGTTGGATCAATCTGATAATTGAAAAAATGATGAGCATAATTCCCACATAACGAAAAATAACCATTACCAGTGCTATCATAAATTTTCTTATCCTTTCGTTCCACAATTTATGGCAACTCATTACCACCATAAATGTGTTGTGATTAATTTTTATCCATTATATAATAAAATTAACGATTATGTGCGTAAATTATTTTCAGGAGGAATTAAATGATGGCTATGAATCAAGCAGTTAACAAAAACGATCAACCAGAGCCAGCCTACCAAATCATGAAAGGCAATCCGGAAGCCTATGAAAAAGCCGCTCAAGCAATTCGCGACGGCAAAATTATTGTGATGCCCACCCTCACCATCTATGTGCTGGTGTGTGATGCATTTAATGCATCCGCACTAAAACGATTAAGAGAAATCCGTCACAGTCCAGCAGATAAGCCCATTACCATTGTCATGGACAAATCTAGAATTCCCGAATATGCGGTGATTGATGCGCGTCAAAAACAGATTATCGATATTTTTTCGCCCTCCCCGGTTAGTATGTACGTTCAAAAAAAAGAAAAAACGCCACTTGACGCCGCCACTGCTTCCTCGGATGCCATTGTCGTTTATTTTCAAGACAGTCCCATTCGGGATCTTTATGAATGTTGTGGCACCATCCTCGCCATTAGTTCATCCAATACCAAAGCTCTGCTTGCTGCCAAAACCATCGAAGAATCGATTGCTTATTTTGGCGAAAATGTTGATCTTTATATTGACGGAGGCCCGGCAAAGGGTGACAATGCCAGCCCCCATATTGATATCCGAACAAAACCAGTCGAGTCCAGAAGAGAGGCCACTCATTTTCCATTTGAAAAAATCAAAGCGATTCTCACTGAACATGGCCTTGAATAATCCAACTAATCTGATTATCAACCCTACAACTTCTCTTAGCTCCCTGATTTTATGGGGAGCTCTTTTTAT
>JAKLQL010000540.1 GCA_022013395.1 Acetobacterium sp. | reverse complement strand
TCACTATTATGATGCCAATGAAACCGGGCAGATTTTAAGCCGGACTACCAATGATCCGGATAAGATTGCCGAAGTTTTAAAAACCGGGGCGTTACAATTTGTCAACGCTGTGTGTAACCTTGTTTTCACGGTTGTCATTATGTTTGTCCTCAGTCCCATCATGGCCGTGATCATTATTGCAACCATGTCGCTGAGCGTTTTTGCGACCAAATGGATTTCCGAAAAAACCCTGGCGATTTTCTATGAAAATCAGAAGGTGCTCGGCGAACTCAGCGGAAAAATCGTAGAATATTATACCGGTAATCTGATTATTAAAAGCTTTAACCAGCAGGAACAGGTCATTCAAACTGAACGGGAGTTAAGCGACAGGCAGTATCAGGCCAATAAAAAATCACAATTTGTTATTTATGCCATTTATCCGGCGATCCGTTTTCTCACGCAGCTGAGTTTTGTGGTAACTGCTATTGTTGGTGGTATCTTTGCCATTAATGGCACGATGACGATTGGGACGGTGCAGGCTTTTTTGCAGTATGTCAATCAGATTGCCGACCCGATTACCCAGTCCTCCTATTTTATCAATTCCATGCAGGCCGCGTTGGCCTCGGCGGAACGGGTTTTTGAATTTCTGGACGAAGCCGAAGAGGTGCCGGAAACCAAATCACCCAAACAAATTACCGCGCCGGACGGTGCTGTGGCATTTGAACACGTCCGTTTTGGCTATCGTGACAGCGAGATACTAATGCAGGATGTCAGCTTTACCGTCAGGCCGAATGAGATGGTTGCCATTGTTGGGCCGACCGGCGCTGGTAAAACCACGCTGGTCAATCTGTTGATGCGTTTTTATGAACTCGACGGTGGCAAAATAAAAGTCGATGGGATCGATATTAAAGACCTTTCCAAAAGCGGACTCCGTCGCATGGTGGGGATGGTGCTTCAGGATACCTGGCTCTTTAAAGGCACCATTGCCGAGAATATTGCCTACGGCAAGATGAACGCAACCCGGGAAGCAATTATCCAGGTCGCCAAAGCGGCACGGTGCGACCATTTTATCCGAACCTTGTCAGAAGGGTATGATACGGTGATCTCCAACGAAGAGGGCAATATCTCGCAGGGGCAAATGCAGCTGTTAACCATTGCCCGAGCGATGCTGGCTAATCCGGCGCTGATGATTCTGGATGAAGCGACTTCCAGCGTTGACACCAAAACGGAATTGGAAGTACAGCAGGCGATGATTCAGAGTATGCAGGGAAAAACCAGCTTTGTCATTGCTCATCGGCTTTCCACCATCAAGTCAGCCGATCTCATTCTGGTGATGAAAAATGGCACCATTGTAGAAAAGGGTACCCATGAGGAATTACTGGCCGCCGATACATTTTATGCCGAGTTGTATAACAGTCAATTTAATAATCTGGCAGTGTAAAGAACCGGTCTCGCAACGAGAAAT
>JAKLQL010000539.1 GCA_022013395.1 Acetobacterium sp. | reverse complement strand
TTGCAATTTTAGCCATTTCATTGCCTCATTTCTTTTATTTTAATTTTTTAATTCATATCATTTCTATATGTTTTTATTATATGCCTCTGCCTTTTCTTTGTCAACTAAAAAATGCCGGATTTCTCCGGCATTTAAGACTTTAAATAAACACTAGTGTAGTACCGACAGTTGTCAGTAACTTAATTTATTACACGTCTTTTTTTGAATGATGTTCCTTTGCTTCAGCTTCTACCCGAGTCCAGAAACGTTTTCCTTCCGGATGCGCTTCTTCACCGGCAACCTTGGCATACTCATTCAAAGCATTCCGTTGATCTCGGTTAAGCTTACGCGGTACTTCCACTTTAATGGTGATAAACTGATCGCCACGGCCATGGCCATTCACATTGGGAATCCCTTTTCCTTTTAGTCGGAATACTTTACCGTTTTGGGTTCCTTCCGGAATCTTCAGTTTAATCTTGCTGTCGATGGTGGGTACCACAATGCTGTCACCCAAGGCTGCCTGAGCATAGGTAATCGGCAGTTCATAATAGACATCGTCATCGTTTCGCTTAAATAAGATATCTTCACGAACACTGATATAAACAAGCAGATCCCCAGTACTTCCATGGTTTGGTCCGGCATTTCCCTGGCCTCTTAATGGCAGAATTGAACCGTCATCCACACCGGCCGGTATTTTAATATTGATGGTTCGTTCTTTGGACTCGACCCCAGATCCATGACAGGTGGCACAAGGTTTATCAATGATTTTTCCTTCACCATGACACTTGTCGCAAGTATGAACCTGTTGAACTGTTCCAAATGGCGTTTGTTGCCGCACATAAACTTGTCCGGAACCACCACATTGATCACAGGTCTTAACAGAAGATCCCTTTTCGGCACCAGACCCACCGCAAACAGAGCACTCTTCACTGCGTTTGATCTTAATTTTCTTCTCAACACCAAAAACTGCCTCATGGAAGGACAGACTGATGTTGATTTTCATATCTGACCCACGGTTAGAACGTCGACCCCCTCGGGAACCGCCAAAGCCGCCGCCACCGCCGAAAGCGCTGAAAATATCCCCAAAGATATCCTCAAATCCGCCAAATCCACCACCGCCACTGAAGCCGCCACCGCCGCCGTAACCGCCGGCATTGGGGTCAACTCCGGCATGACCATATTGATCATAGCGGGATTTTTTATCAGCGTCACTTAAAATTTCGTAAGCTTCGTTGGCTTCTTTAAATTTTTCTTCTGCCACACTGTCTCCGGGGTTTTTATCCGGATGGAACTCCATGGCTTTTTTTCGATAAGCTTTTTTTATCTCATCCGGGCTGGATTCTTTATTGACTCCAAGCACCTCATAGTAATCTCTTTTTTCACTCATAAATCTATTTCACCTCTTTTGAATCCTGAACACCAATTAAACAACTATTAATTATACCCTTTTAATGAAGATTGATAAAGTATTTTTTCGTGAAGAATACATGTTTCCACAATCTGCATATTTGGGTTCGTAGAGGCGATTGATAATCGCCTCTACAACATGCTCCACGAAACTTTTCAAAACACTCACCCGCGTTTTGAACCGTTCGCGGGCAGTCGCCAAATGTGAGCAAGCTCCCACATGGTTCGTTGCCTCCACGAAAAAGAGTGGCAGCCGTGGCTGCCACTGGTTATTTACTGATGACTCAGCAAATCTTACTCTTTTACTTCCTCATATTCAGCATCCACAACATCATCATCGCCCTGAGCAGCAGCTTCTTGCTCTTCAGGTGTTTGTTTTGCAGCTGCTTCTTCATACATTTTCTGAGCCAATGGGTAGAAAGCTTCATTCAACTCTTCAGTTGCTTTGGTAATCGCTTCCACATCTTCCCCTTCACTAACAGTTCGGAGGTTAGCGATCGCCGCTTCAACCTTAGCTTTATCTTCGTCAGAAACTTTTCCTTCCATTTCTTTTAAAGACTGCTCAGTTTGGTAAATCGTCGAATCGGCAATGTTTTTAGCTTCAATTAAAGCTTTTAATTTTTTATCATCTTCAGCATGTTGTTCTGCTTCTTTTACTGCTTTATCAATTTCTTCATCACTCATGTTGGTAGTCGATTTAATCACAACATTTTGAGATTTTCCAGTTCCGATATCTTTAGCAGATACATTAACAATCCCGTTGGCATCAATATCAAAGGTTACTTCGATTTGAGGAATACCACGTCGTGCTGATGGAATACCAGTTAATTGGAAACGACCCAACGTTTTATTATCCTTGGACATTTCACGTTCACCCTGTAAAACATGGATGTCAACTGCGGTTTGATTGTCCGCTGCCGTTGAGAATGTCTGGCTTTTCTTGGTTGGGATGGTGGTGTTACGGTCGATTAATCGGGTGAACACGCCACCTAACGTTTCAATACCCAGTGATAATGGGGTAACATCCAGTAGTAATACGTCATGGACTTCACCAGCTAATACACCAGCCTGAATCGCTGCACCAATGGCGACACACTCGTCAGGGTTAATCCCTTTATAAGCATCTTCACCAGTAATGTTTTTAACCGCATCCTGAACTGCTGGTGTTCGAGTCGAACCACCAACCAGGATAACTTTATCCAATTCATTTTTAGAAAGTCCGGCATCCTTCATAGCTTTTTCAACTGGACCAACGGTGCTCTTAACAAGATCAGATGTTAACTCATCAAATTTAGCACGAGTCAGAGACAGTTCTAAATGCTGTGGACCTTCTGCAGTTGCGGTAATAAATGGTAAATTAATGTCCGATTTAATAACCGTTGACAATTCAATTTTAGCTTTTTCAGCTGCTTCTTTAAGTCGCTGTAGGGCCATCTTATCATTTTTAAGATCCAGTCCGTGAGTCTTTTTAAACTCAGCTGCCATCCAGTCGATGATTTTCATGTCAAAGTCATCACCACCCAGGTGGTTGTTTCCGTTGGTTGATTTAACTTCGAAGACGCCATCGCCAAGTTCCAAAATGGATACGTCAAAGGTTCCGCCCCCAAGGTCATAAACCATAATTTTGTCATTGGCATCTTTATCCAAACCATAGGCTAGCGCTGCTGCGGTTGGTTCGTTGATAATTCTTAATACTTCCAGACCAGCAATTCGACCGGCATCTTTGGTTGCCTGTCTTTGCGCATCACTAAAGTATGCTGGCACCGTAATAACGGCTTTGTTAACAGGTTCTCCCAGATAGGCTTCGGCATCTGCTTTTAGTTTTTGCAGAATCATGGCTGAAATTTCCTGTGGCGTATAGCTTTTATCGTCAATTGTTACTTTTCGATCAGTACCCATATCACGTTTAATGGATGCAATGGTTCGATCCGGATTGGTTACAGCCTGTCGTTTGGCAACCTGTCCAACCAGTCGTTCCCCATCTTTTGCAAAAGCAACGACGGATGGTGTGGTTCTATTTCCTTCTGCGTTTGGAATAACTACGGCTTCTCCGCCTTCTAAAACGGCTACACAAGAGTTTGTGGTTCCTAAGTCAATCCCAATAATTTTTTCTTTACTCATATCTATTTCCTCCTGAAATTATTACTATTTTATTAAAACGAAAATTCCCTTGATGGTTTACCAAATGAATTTTCGGCTTAGTTTTTTTTAGGGTTTTTGTTCATTAATTTATTCTTAATTTTTTACTTATTACAAACCTTAACCATCGCTGGTCGAATAACCTTGCCTTTAAATTTGTAACCTTTTTGAAAGACATCAATAATATCCTGGTCTTCCTTTTCATCATCCTCGCCAACGGCAACACCATGGTGGAGGTTGGGATCAAAGGGACCTTCACAGACAATTTCTTCCAAGCCTTCTTCTTTAAGCACATCTTTAAGCTGTTTAAAAACCATTTCCAAACCATCAATATAGCCTTTGGCTTCCTCACTGGCATCGGTTAAAGCTGCTTCAGCTCGTTCCAGATTGTCCATTACCGGCAACAGTTTGGTGGCAAAGCTTTCTGATGCAAACTGATACATTTCTGTTTTTTCTTTTTGACTTCGCTTTTTAAAATTTTCAAAATCAGCCTGAAGTCGAACCAAGCGATTCAATATGGCCTCATCCTCCTTTACAATCTCCTTTAATACGTCTTCTGGAGATGCCTCGACGACTGTTTCATCTGTTGATTCCTCGTCGGCAACCGTCTCTGCTTCCTCTAAAAGTGCTTCATCATTTTCTGTCATGGTTTCTGTTTTGATTTCCTCTTCTTTTATCATCTAATCACCTATTTCATTAATAAATTTGAGATATGTAAATTTAACTCATTGCGTATGTAATTGAGCACCGATGAGACATTGTCATAGTTCATCCGGGTTGGTCCAATCACTCCGAAAGCGCCCATCATTTCACCATCCAACTCATAAGTCGAGGTAATAATACTAAAGTCTTTCAGATTTTCATTGTCATTTTCGCTGCCGATTTTGATTCGGATGACCCGGTTCCCATCACTGGAGGTCATCATTTCGGATAGTACCTGTTTTTCCTGGACAATGTTGATCAATTGTTTAATCTTGTTCACATCGCTGAATTCCGGATAGTTAAACAGATTGGTTAATCCGGTGGAGTGAACTTCTGAGGCATCTTCCACCAGAGCTTTTTTCAGATGGGGGATGATCTCATGAACCAGTTTACTCTCCTCTGGGGTCAATTCCTGGATCTGATCAATCAGATCGGAACTCATCTCACTGAGAATGGTATTTTTCAGGAACCCATTAATCACATTAGAAAGTTTCAGTGCCAGAATGGTGTCAACTTCCTGGGAAAGGGTCACCTCAATGTTTTTGGCCATCCCCTCCTGAGTTACTACTACCATTAATACCCTATTTTTAATTAAAGAAACAATTTGAACATGCTTACAATTAAAATTTGTAACTCGAGGTGCCAGAACCACAGCGGTGTAGTTGGTTAGCTGGGATAAAACCTGAGCGGTATGTGACATCGTCGGCCCAAGTTCGGTATTGTGATCCAAAAAGCCGCGATGAATATCCGTCCGGATCATTTTTTCGAGCTTTTGAACCTCCATGATTTCATCAACATAATAGCGATAAGCCTGTTGAGTTGGAATGCGTCCCGAAGAGGTATGTGGTTGAACCAAGTAACCGAGATCTTCAAGATCGGCCATTTCATTTCGGATGGTCGCCGGGCTGATGCCCAGATTACATCGTTTAGAAAGGGTACGTGAACCAACCGGCTCGGCCGTATTGATGTAATCACGGATGATCACTTCCAGTATTTTCTTTTTACGTGCGTTGAGTTCCATGATTCACCTCGTTATTAGCACTCACGATAATCGAGTGCTAACATCTGAATTAAATATAACACCCTATCCCTACTTTGTCAACAAGTTTCTATAATAGCTTACTCACCTTTTAAAGATTTCTTAAGATATTTTTTCCACCTGATTTCATCTACACAAATGCTGCAAATACGCGGTTTCCAAAGTCCTGTCCCATCGCTGTCAGCTTTAAAACCGACCCATCCCATTCCAGCAACCCTTCATTGATCAGGGAATTAATTGCCGTTTCATATTGATCAAAAAAACTTAGACCAAAACGTTCTTTAAATAGATCATCCCGAATCCCGCCAAGTTTTCGCAACCCCAGAAACATCCAGTCACTCATGAGCTCTGCTGGTAACATTTCCGGCTCATATACACTGGCTGATTTTCCCGATTCAATTAATTTACAATAATCCAATAATTTATTGGCATTACCATATCGTTTTCCCTTAAAATAACCATGAGCACCCAGCCCAAAACCCAGATAGGGCACCAGTTCCCAATATTTAAGATTATGTCGGCTTTCATACCCCGGTTGGCAATAGCTGGAAATTTCATAATGGTCATAACCCTGTTCTTTTAAAAAACGGTCGATTGCCCAATGCATTTTCCGCTCGTCATCCTCACTGGGCAGATCCAGCTGTCCGGCATCCACCCAATTTGCCATCGGGGTGCCATCCTCTAAAATCAGACTGTAACAGGAAAGATGGGTTGGCGAAAACGCCATCAGTTCC
>JAKLQL010000538.1 GCA_022013395.1 Acetobacterium sp. | reverse complement strand
TAGTTGACAGTAAAAATAATGCCATTAATTTTACAACAACAGATATTGAATTGAGTTACAATCGGGTTGCCGGCGATCAGCCGGTGACAGTAAAATACAAGGGGACTGATAAATTCAATAGCAGTACGGCAACGCAAACGGTGACTATTACTGACAAAGCTGACTGTTCATTGGTCATTACGGAAAATCCACCGAGCGTTGAATATGATAGTAATACCAAAAATATGGATGATGCCGTGTATCAGGATCTCGTAATTGCAGTAGTAGATGAGAATAATAATGAGATTAAGTTTAACCGAGATGATATTGATCTTAAGTATAAGAACGAAGTTGGTGAGCAGGAAGTTGTCGTTAAATACAAAGGCAATAATAATTTTAAAAGTGCCGTGGCAACGGTTCGGGTAAACATTGTTCAGCCGAATCCCACAAATCCCTGGCTGATTGCCGGAGTTGCTGGAATCATTGGCGCTATTGTTGTGGTTTTAGGAATCATTGGCGTGGCGATTTATCGTAAAAAACATAATGCCTGAGCAAGAAAATCAGAAATAAATTAAGAGAAGGATCTGTCATTGACAGATCCTTCTTTGTTAATGTGTAAAACCAAGAGCGCCTTTGTTCTCATCGGAATGTCCATAAATAATAATGTGGGCATGATTCAGGGCGTGGATGCTTTCCGTGATATCTTTGATAAATAATGTGGCCAGCTGCATGCTTAAATCCTGACGGACAACAACCCGCTGGATCACAACATTGGACAAATTATCGGGAAGTGGATAGGCAGGGACTTGCCAACCATTAGTGCGGAGGCGATCGGCCAGGTCATAAAGGCTCCAGGGCTTGTCGATGGTTGTTTTCATTTTCCAGCAGACAATGGGAATATTGTCGCCATCATTAAGAATTTCGAAAAGGCCTGTCTGTTCAAGTTCTGTGGCAATGTATTTAGCAACACTCCGGGTTCGTTCGTGAATCTCACGATAACCGCGATAACCGTAAGATAAAAAATTAAAATACTGACCAATTATTTGGCTGGAAGAGCGGGAGAAGTTGATCGCCATGGTGGGCAGATCACCGCCGAGATAACTGACACTGAAAATAAGTTCAGAAGGTAAAAAGCGTTTATCTTTCCAGATGACCCAGCCAACTCCCGGATAAACAAGCCCGTATTTATGGCCGGAGGTGTTAATGGAAATAACATTTTTAAGTCTGAAATCCCATTCTAAAGCAGGCAGAATAAATGGTGCAAACATCCCACCGGATGCCGCATCCACATGGATGGGAACAGAAATTGCTGCGGTTTGATTATACTGTTCAACCAATGCATCCAGTTTTTTTACATCGTCATATTTACCGGTATAGGTAATGCCCATAATGGCAATAATTCCGATGGTGTCCTCATCGACATAACTCATGACGGTATCCATATTAAGACTCATATGGTCTTTATCCAAGGGCACGCAACGCATTTCAATATCCCAATAGACACAGAATTTTTCCCAGCAGACCTGATAACCCGAAGAAATGACAAGGTTGGGTTTCCGGGAAAGAATGTCAATTCCCAATTTCTTGGCTTTCTCTCGCCAGGTAAATTTCATGGCCAGGCCACCAAGCATGCAGGCTTCGGAAGAACCAACCGTAGAAGTGCCCATAAATTCCATGTCTTCAGGAGCATTCCAGAGATTAGCAATAATGTTGACACAGCGATTTTCGAGGTCGGTGGTTTGTGGGTATTCGGACTTATCGATGGCATTTTTTTCCAAAGTTTCAGACATAATCCGTAAACCAGCGGGCTCCATGTAAGTCTGGCAAAAAGTAGCTAAGTTAAGCCGGGCACTGCCCTCGTCCAACAGATCATCCTTGATTAGACGATAGGCAAGTTCGGGATCGATGGAGTTATTGCACAATCGAAATTTAGGTAAGGTTGAATCCAGGGGGTCATTGTTAAAAACCGGTATTTTGTAGACACTATCCAGTTGGTCTTTATCAGGTCTTGAATGTAGCATGTTTACCTCCTTTAAGATGGTGGAATTTTACTTGAATATTTTGTATATCAGCGATTGGTACTTGATTCTCAGATCACTGGCTTAATCAAACTTGAAAAGAAACGGTTAAACGTACATGGCATGGTTATCTTTATGACTTGAATTGTACACAATATCAGGCCTAATAAGCAAGGGGTTCTTTATATTTCTGAAAATAAGGTTGTTGTTTACAAAGTGTTAACTTAAAAATCATTGACAATAAAAGGATAAAAAGATATAGTTAATGATAGATTATGATAAGAGAACCATGTGTTTCTTTTGTTAGGCGAGGCTCCTATACAGATATGGCTGCTGCCCGGAAACATCGAAAGATGCCAATGGGTTAACAGGTACTATCGAATTAAGGTTTTACTTAACGCAGTTGGGCTTAGCCCTATGCTGTATAGTGCCAAAACTCAACGAATAGAGGAGCCATTTTTTGCTGTGCAAAAACCTCCTCAAAAAGTGGGGTTTTTTTATTTGCGCGAAGGCAACGAGTCAATCGGCTGCTCGCAGACAGTTGACGACTGCCCGTGAACCAAAACGAAAAGAGCAACGCGATTTTCGTGTGGTTTGCGCGAAGGCAACGAGCCAATCGGCTGCTTGCAGACAGTTGGCGACTGCCCGCGAATGACAAGAAAAGAGCAAAGCGAATTTCTTGATGTTGCGCGAAGGCAACGAGCCAATCGGGCGCTTGCGCACAGTTGGCGACTGCCTGTGAACTATATTGTAGAATTTATTTAAAAATGAAGAAAAGGAGTGAGATAGGATGGACGCAGACCCTGGTGAGAAGCGTATTGAACAAATGAAACAAAAACTGAGCGGCCAAAATATCTTACAGATCATCGGCTGCTCTTAATAAAGGAGGAAAGCAATGATCAAAATCTATAAAACCATTGATGGAAAGATTCAAGAAATTGAGACCATTGAAAAAAACAGTTGGATCAATATGGTTAACCCAACAGAAGCAGAATTGCAGTTTATTACCAAGGAATTAGATGTTGAACCTGATTTTTTGAGAGCCGCACTGGATGAAGAAGAAATTTCCCGGGTAGAATTGGAAGACAACAACCAGGCCCTGATCACCATTGATGTCCCTGTCATTGAAAAGGATAGCGCATTGGTACTGTATAACACCATCCCGGTTGGGATTATTCAAACCGATGATAATATTATTACGGTATGTTTACATGGGAACACACTCATCGATGATTTTGCAAAAGGTCGGGTTAAAAATGTGTTCACCAATCTGAAAACCCGTTTTGTCTTTCAAATTCTCTATCGGGTTGCCAGTCGATTTTTGATATACCTGAGACATATTAATCGAATGAGTACTGAGATCGAAAGACAATTAAATATTTCCATGAAAAATAAAGAGTTAATCCAACTCCTTGATCTTGAAAAAAGTTTGGTGTTCTTTTCAACTTCACTAAAAGCCAATCAGTCCGTTTTGGAAAAACTTCAACGAGGACGTATTATTAAGCTTTATGAAGAAGATAAAGATTTACTGGAAGATGTCATTATTGAAGTCCAACAGGGAATCGAAATGTCAAACATTTATAGTAATATTCTTAGCGAAACAAGAGACGCCTTCGCGTCCATTATTTCCAATAATCTGAATGTGGTAATGAAAATTCTCACATCATTGACAATTCTGATGGCGATTCCAACAATGATCTCCAGCTTTTTCGGGATGAATGTTGCCGGAATTCCAGTACCTAATTTCTGGTTTGTTGTGTGTATTGCTTTGGGATGTACGGGTGTCGCTGGATTCGTCTTGTTCTTGAAGAAGATGTTCAATTAAGGATATCAAAAAATATCATTGACAAAGAAATTCAACAAGGTATATAATGAAACCAATAAATGAATAGTCTGTTTCAGGGCGAGGTGTAAGTCCTCACCGGTGGTGATATACGAAAGTGTTAAGTCCACGAGCCGAAAGGCCGATCTGGTTAGAATCCAGAACCGACGGTATAGTCCGGATGAAAGAAATGGCGTACAATTTTGCACGCAAAGCCCTTGAAAAGAAATTTTCAAGGGCTTTTTAGTTTACTGAACAGACAATTGAAGGAGGATTTTCCATGAAAATCAAGACAAAACAATTGACACAGATGGCAGTATTGGCAGCAATGTCCATACTATTGGTTTACCTGATTCATTTTCCAATATTCCCGGCTGCTCCATTTCTGGAGTATGATCCAGCGGATATTCCCATTTTCATTGGTACATTTATGTTTGGTCCATTAGGTGGTTTAATTTTAACAGCGGTTGTTTGTGTATTACAAGGAGTAACTGTCAGTTCAGCCAGCGGTATAATCGGAATCTTGATGCATTTCTTCGCAACCGGATCGTTTGTATTGGTGGCGGGAAACATTTATAAAAGAAACAGAACCAGAAAAGGTGCTGTCATTGGTCTGGCTTTTGGTTCGGTAACGATGACAATTACCATGGCTTTATGGAACATCGCCATTACACCATTCTTTTTGGGAATTCCGGTTGAAGCCGTTCTCCCAATGATTTTGCCAATTATTGTTCCATTTAATCTGCTCAAAGCCGGTATAAATTCAGTCATTACCTTTGTTGTTTACAAATCAGTGAGCAAGGTGCTGGGTTTAGAAATACAGGAAACAAAGATTGCAGAAAGCAAATAGTTAATTCTTCATTATAAGAGAGGACCTGGAATCAATTGATTTCAGGTTCTTTATTATTATATAGAAAGATAACATTAGAGATTATGTGGAAAGACCGAATAACGGCGTACAAGACATAAGTACAGCGCAATGAAAAAAGAATTAAAAAACTTTCAAAAACAGGTTGACAGGAAGGTCGGAAGAGCGTATACTAATGAAGTTGTCTCGAACAGAGGCGGCGCACACACAGCTGAATAACAGAAATTAACTTAAAAGAATTTCAAAAAACAGCTTGACAACATGAAGAAACAACGATATAATAGAAAAGCTTCTTCAGTCGGAAACATATTAAAAACGACGAAGCAGCAACGGTCATAGAAAAGAGAATAGTACCATAAAACCTGTAAAACAGCCAAAACATCCGCAAGGATGAATGAGGCTAAAATAGAAACAGAGAGATGCACTCTTTAAAACATTAACTCGGTAGAGGATAAATTACAGTTATTCAAATGAGACAGCATTTAAAGGCCGAAAGGCTTTAAATACAAACTTTTATTGAGAGTTTGATCCTGGCTCAGGACGAACGCTGGCGGTATGCTTAACACATGCAAGTCGAACGAGACAAGATGGAAGTGCTTGCACAGAAATCTTAGAAAGTGGCGAACGGGTGAGTAACGCGTGGGTAACCTGCCCTTTGGAAAGGAATAGCCTCGGGAAACTGGGAGTAATGCCTTATAATATACGGGAGTCGCATGGCTCTTGTATTAAACGCTCCGGTGCCAAAGGATGGACCCGCGTCCCATTAGCTAGTTGGTGAGATAACAGCCCACCAAGGCGACGATGGGTAACCGGTCTGAGAGGGCGAACGGTCACACTGGAACTGAGACACGGTCCAGACTCCTACGGGAGGCAGCAGTGGGGAATATTGCGCAATGGGGGAAACCCTGACGCAGCAATACCGCGTGAGTGAAGAAGGTTTTCGGATCGTAAAGCTCTGTTATTGGGGAAGAAAAAAAGACGGTACCCAAGAAGAAAGTCCCGGCTAACTACGTGCCAGCAGCCGCGGTAATACGTAGGGGACAAGCGTTGTCCGGATTTACTGGGCGTAAAGGGCACGCAGGCGGTTTTTTAAGTCAGATGTGAAAGGTACCGGCTCAACCGGTGACATGCATTTGAAACTGAAAGACTTGAGTATTGGAGAGGCAAGTGGAATTCCTAGTGTAGCGGTGAAATGCGTAGATATTAGGAGGAACACCGGTGGCGAAGGCGGCTTGCTGGACAAATACTGACGCTGAGGTGCGAAAGCGTGGGGAGCAAACAGGATTAGATACCCTGGTAGTCCACGCCGTAAACGATGAGTGCTAGGTGTTGGGGAGACTCAGTGCCGCAGCTAACGCAATAAGCACTCCGCCTGGGGAGTACGACCGCAAGGTTGAAACTCAAAGGAATTGACGGGGACCCGCACAAGCAGCGGAGCATGTGGTTTAATTCGAAGCAACGCGAAGAACCTTACCAGGTCTTGACATCCTCTGACAACCCAAGAGATTGGGCTTTCCCTTCGGGGACAGAGAGACAGGTGGTGCATGGTTGTCGTCAGCTCGTGTCGTGAGATGTTGGGTTAAGTCCCGCAACGAGCGCAACCCCTGTGGTTAGTTGCCATCATTTAGTTGGGCACTCTAAGCAGACTGCCGTGGATAACACGGAGGAAGGTGGGGACGACGTCAAATCATCATGCCCCTTATGACCTGGGCTACACACGTGCTACAATGGTCTGAACAGAGGGCTGCGAAACCGCGAGGTGAAGCTAATCCCTTAAAACAGATCTCAGTTCGGATTGCAGGCTGAAACTCGCCTGCATGAAGTTGGAGTTGCTAGTAATCGCAGATCAGAATGCTGCGGTGAATGCGTTCCCGGGTCTTGTACACACCGCCCGTCACACCACGAGAGTTGGCAACACCCGAAGTCAGTGAGGTAACCGTAAGGAACCAGCTGCCGAAGGTGGGGTCAGTAATTGGGGTGAAGTCGTAACAAGGTAGCCGTATCGGAAGGTGCGGCTGGATCACCTCCTTTCTAGGGAATACAGGAAGTCATGGTACTATTTTCTTTTGTATGAC
>JAKLQL010000537.1 GCA_022013395.1 Acetobacterium sp. | reverse complement strand
GAAATCATCTGATAGCAGCATTTTGTGCTGTCAGATGATTTCTCTAAGTTATCTAAAAGTGTTTACTTGCGTGGATCCTTGAATGTGAGTAAAGACTGTTGGACAACTGGAACCGTAGAAGGAGGTTGACGTGAATATACCATCATTAATCGTACAGTATTGGCCCCGCCTATTGGCCGGATTGGCCTTGACGGTTGAAATTACCATTATTTCCCTTATTTTAGCAGGCATTTTAGGCCTGGTATTTGGTCTCTTGTCGGTATCAAAGCGAAAAGGATTAAGAGGAATCGCACTTGTTTATGTCGATATCGTTCGAGGAACACCTTTATTGGTACAGGCATTTTTCATATACTTTGGTATTCCACAAGTGCTGGGAATTCAATCCGATCCCGTTGTTTCAGGCATTATTACCCTCAGTTTAAACGCCGGTGGCTATTTGGCCGAAATATTCAGAGGCGGTATCGAGTCCATCAGCAGAGGCCAGATGGAAGCGGCCAGAAGTTTAGGTTTGCCATATGGAATGGCCATGCGAAGCGTTATCTTGCCACAAGCTGTGCGAACCATGACCCCAGCGCTGATTAATCAATGCATTATTACTTTAAAGGATACATCGTTACTTTCTGTTATCGGGGTAACCGAATTAACCCAAACCGGAAGATTGATTATCGCTAATAATTACCAATCTTTTGAGGTATGGGCGATTGTTGCGGCGATGTACTTTATTATTATCATGATATTGTCAAAAATATCAAAACGAATTGAAAGGAAAATGTCTTATGGGAAAAGTAAAAATTAAGAACCTGAAAAAGAATTTTGGTGACTTAGAAGTACTGAAGGATATTAACCTGGAAGTTTGTGAACGAGAAGTAATCTGTATAATAGGAGCTTCCGGTTCAGGGAAGAGTACCTTACTGCGCTGCATCAATGCCCTTGAAGACGCTAGTAGCGGTACCATCGAGGTTGATGGCAATGACATTACCAGAGCGGACGGCAATATTAATAAATATCGTCAGGATATTGGTATGGTCTTTCAGCAATTCAATCTGTTCCCGCACATGACGGTTTTGAAAAATATTTCCTTTGCGCCAGTAGCACTTAAGCTCAAAACGAAAGCAGAAGCCGAAGAAGCGGCACTAAAACTTTTGCGACGCGTTGATCTTGAGGAAAAAGCTAATGTTTATCCGGAACAGTTATCAGGTGGCCAGCAGCAGCGGGTCGCCATCGCCCGGGCTTTAGCAATGAATCCGGACGTGATGCTTTTTGATGAACCGACCTCGGCGCTCGACCCTGAAATGGTCGGAGAAGTTTTAAGCGTTATGAAACAGCTTGCCAAAGACGGAATGACCATGATCGTGGTTACCCATGAAATGGGCTTTGCCAGAGAAGTGGCTGATCGGGTCATCTTCATTGATGAAGGATTTATTGTCGAAGAAGGACCACCAAGTGAAGTCTTTGGTAATCCCAAAAATCAGCGCACTATCAATTTTCTGAATATGGTTCTATAGGCCAGATTTATTCAGATGGGTAGCTATCTGATCGGGTACAAATTGTATCGTCGAACCACCTCAGTTATGAGGTGGTTTTTTTATCTGATGGTAAAGTTCCTTAATAATGGGTATAATGGAAAAGAATAACAGAGAGGGGAAATAATAATGATAATGATTAAACAGAAGATGATCGACGCTTTTTTATGGATTAAAGCAAAGGTAATGGAAAATAAACAGCGAGCCGGAGCCATGTTTTGTGCGATTCTTGCTCTTTTTGGCTTTTTTATGCCATTTATGAGTGCAAAAGCGGATATTTCGGTTACCGGGATCATGAATAATACAGTGGCGGTGGTCAGTCCGGACTATGATATGATTAATTTCAGCCTGGGTGATTTTGTTTTACAGAAACCCATTGATGATTTTGAGGTGTATGGGGTACCATTGGGAAACATAAAAATTCTTGATCAGTCAGTATTGGATATTCTCCGGAATCCATTGCCGGATAAAGGCTATGTTAGTAGTGTGAATGAAGCTTTGTCAAGTCCGGCTCTGGATTATCTTGTCGATCCCAAGGTTCAAGAGATTATTGCTACCCGGCTCAACAATGGTGAAAGCATCAATGCAATTCTCAGAGATATTTGGAATGTCGTTCAAAGTGCTAGAGATATTGCCAGTAAGGTTAATGATGTTACCATTCAAGCCAGACAATCCATGGATCAGGTCAATGCTACCATGGCGACCATTGATGGCTATAAAGCCACGGCTAATGGTGCTATCCTGATATTATTCCTGGTTGTAATCGGATTAGTTGTCCTAATTTTATATAAACGAGCCAGTATCAAACTTTCCATTTTTATATCCAGTTTGTTATCGGCACTGTTTATCGCAGTCGGTGTTGGCACCGCTGTTGCCAATAACAAAATCAATGAACAGCTGGCCAGCATAGCGAGTCAGGTTAATAGTGGAATTGTCGATATGCTGCGAGCGGTATTAACTGGAACCTTTGGTGAAATTGGGACATTTATAGCAAATTATATCAGTGGCCAGGCCAATTTCCTATTGATGATCTTTACAATCCAATTAAGAGCGGGATATTGGATCATTTTGCTTGGCTTGATTGGCTGTCTGATCTTTTTAATTTTCACCGCCCGAAAGGAAAAAAACAGGATCCCTGCCTCGGACGAAATCGTCCTGATCGAAACAAGTGAAGAAGTTGAGCCAGAAGTTTTAATTGAAGCAATTGAAGATGACGAAAATATCGAAATAAAAGATGATGAACTGATCGAGCTTAAAGCCTCTAAAAAAGAATCAGAAGATGACGAAAAACGATTATAGAAACCAACAAAAAAGAGAACGTCATTTAACATTTGACGTTCTCTTTTTTATTGAATTTTTTAATCGACTAATTGAGAGATCTTAATACTTTTGGTATGTTCAATGGGTTCCCAGATATCAATGGGCTTAACGAAACATAGGACATTGATAGGAATCCAGGAAACCAGATAAAACCAAAAAGAAAAAATCGAAATATTATTGACCTGACGAATTTTCTTGCCTTCCAGCCATAAAACCATCGCGGTAAACACGACACTGAACACGACACCACCAATCGAAAAGAGGATCGCAAAGGTCAAAGCATTAGACCAGACACTGGTTGTCAGAAACAGCATTCCTAGAATAATAAATGAACAAATGGTATAAATACAGGTCAGTACTTGCATAAAGGGAGATACCAGAAACATCAGCATATCCATGGCACAACGGTTTTTGTCGTTGATCATACAGTCAATCAATTGTTGAGAATATCGGTTAAAGCACTGAATCGTACCGGTGGACCAACGTTTGCGCTGAGACCAGGATTGATCAAAGGTGATCGGATGTTCATCGAAAGTGATCGCTTCAGGAACCCAGGCGACCCGGTAGCCTTTAATGATACACTGTGTCGTAAATTCAATATCTTCGGTAAGGCTGAAGGTCTTAAATCCTTCTTTTCTGATCACATCGGCATGCATCATAAATCCGGTTCCGTTTAAGGTGGCGGACCAACCCAATTTATGACGCGCCAGATTCATGAAACGATTTAATGTCCAGTAAAACACTGATTGACAGCCTGATATCCAGGAATCATCTGGGTTTTTACTGTCACGGTAACCCTGAGCAATTTTTTCGCCGGACTCGATGACATTATTCATAGCTGAAATAAAATGTTTGTCAGCCAAATTATCGGCATCGAAAATACAAAATGCATCATAAATATCATTTTCGCTGAAAGTATAATCAAAAAATTGCGAAAGGGCGGCTCCCTTGGATTTGACTTCGCCGGTACAAGTCATAATCTTAGCACCATGTTCAAGCGCGACTTCCTTGGTGTTATCCGTGCAATTGTTGGGAATAACATAAACATCCATCAATTCTTGTGGATAATCTTGCTGGTGAAGGCTTTCGATAAGATTACCAATAACAGCAGCCTCATTTCGGGCGGCAATCACCACGGCAATGCGATTTTTGGGAGGGGAGATTGTATATTTATTGTGTTTGGTATATCCAAATAGTCCGATACCTAAGTAGTAGATACCATAAATAAAAAACGGGATGCCTAGAATAAATAACAGGGTAAAAATTTGTGAAACCATCTCTATTTAACTTCTCCTTCATAATTATATGATCCAAATAGTTGTGAAAATCTGTGAATTCAGGACGCGCCAGTTCAAACAACAACCGGGTTTAGAATAAATGCCGCTTTTTCGTGGCACAACCACCAGGAAACGCTATTTCTGGTGGTTGTGTTAGTTCATTTAAGTTGTTTCATTTTATCATGGAAATAACTATTTAACAAGGATATGAGGTACTTCCTGAAAACGAAACCATAAGAATTTTAAGGATTTTCAAAGGTTTGGGTTAATTGTGTGAAATTAATCGGTAGGTTTTTCATTTTCAAGGAGTTTTGTTCTGGGCAATGCATCTGTTTGAATAGTTGTAATATACCATAAGATCATGAGCAACCCAACAGGCAAAATCAAGAGACACCATAAAATAACCCACCATACGGATT
>JAKLQL010000536.1 GCA_022013395.1 Acetobacterium sp. | reverse complement strand
TGACTACATCTGTAATAATAACGGAATGAAGCCACTCATCATCCTGCCCATACTGTAAAATGTCGCCGACCGATCCACTGTAAACATTGTCATCGACGATGGCTTCTAATCCGTAGCCATCATTTTCATTGGTATAGGTATAAAATTCTTCGACACCGGCCCAGGCAGGGCTTCGACCCGTCTCGTATTCATCAAGATCTACTTCCTCACCATACCATTTCCACTGGGTATTAACATCACCAAAATAATCCATTGGAATTCCCCCAGCATTAAGGCACTGGGAAATATAGTTATTGCAATTACCGCCATAGGTGTCATAAACACCAAATTTATTATCATTACGAACGACTTCGACAGGATCGACCCATCTCATGGCATAATCGATCGCTGCAACGGCATCATACTCGTTGTCAACTTCAGGTTCCCAGCTTTCCACTTCCCCAGAATTAAATGATTCTTTTTCCGATGATAACTCTTCAACCACCGATAAAGAATTATCCAACAAATCTTCTGCCACGACCTCCGGTTCTTCATAACTGTCGGCAACAGCTTCTTCCAGCATCAGAAAGCTGTCTTCTTCTTTATAATGCTCTGCTATTACGTAACCATCTGCTGTTTTATCTAAATAAAAAGTATGGGCAATCCCTGAACTTGAGGAATCTACACCCGGAATGAAAGCAAAATTTACCGTATGATCTTCAAGTAAAGCCACTTCGACCATACCCGCTTCTTCATTGATACGTGTAATAGTTAAACCACATTGGTAATCGGTCATTTTAAGATCATTGCTCTGATTAAGTCGCATTCTAATTAGATAATCCATGGCACTTTGATTAATCCAGGCATTTTCACTGGATGGGTCTTCAAACAATGCCGTTATATCTGTCGTTTCCAAATTTGCGTTTGCCTGAAAATAGGCTTCGAAGTATTCTGTTATGGGCTTAAGCATTTCATCATCCATTTCCTCCTCACCTTCACGAAGCTTTATCGCGCCACTGTCTGCCCCTGGATTTTCACCGATTGAATTATCGCTTAAACTTTCTGGAAGGGAGTAAGAATTAGCCAGCACCCCAACACAAATGACGCCCATCGCCATTAGTGTCATTAATACAAGACAGATGACAACACGTTTTCTTTTTCGTTCTAAAATTCTTCTTCTTTTCATAATCTCTTCCATTTCCAGTATTTGTAACAATTATATATCTTAAATGTGTTTTTCTTGTGAACGTATTATGAATATCCAAAAATAAAACTTTTTCTCAAAAAATAAAAAAAAACAGCTCTCGCTGTCATCTTTTTTAAGTGGTGGTGCCCAAAGGCGGAATCGAACCACCGACACGGGGATTTTCAGTCCCCTGCTCTACCGACTGAGCTATTTGGGCATATATAATTTTCT
>JAKLQL010000058.1 GCA_022013395.1 Acetobacterium sp. | reverse complement strand
TTAAAAGCTTTTGGTTTTTCATTTGCACTAATGCTTTTAAAACAGATGGCAAACAAGGTTATCCAAAAAGCTCCGACGGTGATGAACTGTATGGTATTAAACAAGTAATTGAAATCGCTTGTTCTGATCGCATCAAATACATTTTTATATATCAAAACAATAACAATATAGAGAATATTCCCTAATACTGCTGCCTCCAGGGCCGACAATCGCCTCTTTCTTTTGATTTGATTCATTATTTTCTCCATTTCATAATTAAATTGTCAAATTTCTCTTGGTCTTCTTTCTCTTTATGTTTTAGTTTGTTTTCTGATATCCCAACTCTTCCAGAAGACGATCCAATTCTTCCAGTGAGGAATAAACAAACTCGATTTTTCCCTTTTTCCCACGGCTGCTTAAATTCACCTTGGTGGCATATTTTTTTTCCAGCACTTCCTGGATTTCGATAATATAACCATTGTTGTTTTCCTTTTGCTTCTGAAGTGGTTTTGCTAAACCCTCGTTTTGCATTTTTTTAATACGGTTTTCCGCATCTCTAACACTTAAGCCATTTTCGATGATTTCGTTGGTAAATACTTCCATCTTTACTGGATCTTCAAGAATCAGAATTGCTCTGGCATGACCGGAGCTGATATTTCCCTCTGCCAATTCATTTTGAATGGTTTTCGGTAATTTTAGCAGTCTTAGGGTATTAGCAATCGCAGTTCGACTTTTGCCGATCCGAATACCGATTTCTCCCTGAGTCAGATTAAAGTTTTCCATTAACGCTTCAAAAGCCATTGCTTCTTCAATGCTATTCAGGTTCTCACGCTGGACATTTTCAATAATCGCAATTTCCAACACTTCTTCCGGCGGCAGATCTTTAACAATTACCGGCACTTCTTTTAACCCGATCATATTGGCCGCCCGCCAGCGCCGTTCACCGGCAATAATGGTATAACCCTTGGTTTCTGGTTTTACCACCAACGGTTGGACGATGCCATGCTCTTTGATGGATGCGCCCAACTCTTCAAGCTTTCCACGATCAAAGGTTTTTCGAGGTTGTTTTGGATTTGGTCGAACATTATTGGTTTTGACGTAGAAAACCAGTTTCTCCACATCAACTTCTAACGGTTCATCTTCTTTGGAAGTGATGATTGCCTCATCGGGAAATAACGCTCTAAGACCTTTTCCTAAACCTGTGTTTTTTCCCATAATTACTCCTGTCTTTGTATAAACTCTTTTGCAAGGGCGAGATATGCTTTGGATCCTTTTGATGAGCTGGCATATTCAAAAATCGTCTGGCCATAGCTGGGAGCCTCAGCCAAACGGATATTTCTGGGAATCATGGTCTCATAGACCTTGTCTTTAAAATAATCAACCACTTCATCGACCACCTGGTTGGATAGATTGGTGCGGCTATCAAACATGGTCATCAGCACACCTTCGATTTCCAATTTGGGATTTAAACCCTGTTTTACCAGACTAATGGTATTCATCAGCTGACTGACGCCTTCCAAGGCATAAAACTCGCATTGGATCGGTATCAATACGGTATCTGTCATGGCCAGTGCATTAATGGTTAATAAACCTAATGAAGGTGGACAATCAATGAAGATATAATCATAGAATTGTTTGACCTCTTCAATACTGTTTTTAAGGCGAAGCTCTCTTTGTGATAAATTCGTCAATTCAATTTCAGCCCCTGCCAAATCTGGATGGGACGGAAGAATATTAAGATTTTCATAATCGGTGGTTAAGATGATTTCTTTTAAATTATCGCCATGGATAATCCCATTATAAACACTCTTTTCCAGATTATTCTTTTCAATTCCGAATCCGCTACTGGTATTCCCCTGAGGATCAATGTCAATAACCAGAATTCGGTATCCTTCCAAACTGAGGGCAGTGGTTAAGTTAATATTTGTGGTTGTTTTTCCAACTCCACCTTTTTGATTAAATACTGCCACGATTTTCGCCATCTTTTCACTCCTTAAATTTTACAACATACACATTAATGAACGTATCTATCCCCAATTAAGAATCTTTTGTCTTAATCCGCTGATTTTTGTTTTTGATGACACTTCCTCATGTTTCACGTCAAACATTATTACTCATCACGTTTTTGCATAATCAATTTTCAAGAGATGTTTCACGTGAAACATCTCTTGAAAATCAGATCAAATCGTATCATATAAGCCTTTATTTCTTCTTGTTGTTTGCGAAATTATAACGGAAATGCTTCTTTTTTTATCTTTCCGTTAATTCTTGGAAATTGGTTTGGTGTCGATTTTGTTTTTTCCACATTTATTATAACATGAACATAATCACTTTGCAGTAACAAACCTTTTTCAATATCAACTATTTTCCCACCTAAAACAGCAATTGGTTTTCTGGCTACTTCCAGTTCTTCCTGATAATCCCGACCTTTCATCGATAAAAACTGTCCGCCCACTTTAACAAGCGGTAAACAATATTCTGAAAGCAGCGTCAGGTTTGCCACTGCTCGGGAGGTGACCAGTTCATATCTTTCGCGATACTTGAGGTCTTGGCCGAGTTCTTCTGCTCTGCCATGGAGGATGCTGACATTATCGATTCCCAATTCCTGGGTGATCGCCTGAACGACACTTAGTTTTTTCTTAGTGGAGTCCATTAAAGTAATCTGGGCATCCGGTAAAAGTATTGCTAGGGGAATTCCTGGAAAACCGCCACCGGTTCCCACATCAAGGATCCTAGCTTTGGGATTTCTGATTAATTTTAGTAATGTCAGGGAATCCAGCAGATGGAGTTTGATAAACTCATCTTCATCGGTTATCCGGGTCAGGTTGATGTGTTTGTTTTTTTCTAGCAGGCGATCCATATAGTCAATCAGTTTTTCTGCCTGCTTGTCATTGATCTCGATATCTGCTTCATTACCTAAAGCGATTAATTTTTCTATGCGATTATTCATTTGTGGTTACATCCTTTACTGAACTTCTCCGGCGTTGTTCCAGGGCAATTAACAAAACCGAAATATCTGCTGGTGAAACCCCGGATATTCGTGATGCCTGTCCAATCGAAAGTGGTTTTATTTCTTGCAGCTTTTCCGCTGCTTCAATTCGTAATCCGCCAATTTCGGGATAATTAATCCCCTGAGGAATTAGTTTATGTTCCAGTTTCTTAAACTGTTCAACTTGCTGCAATTGTTTTTTAATATAACCCTCATATTTTATCTGTACTTCCACCTGTTCCACCACACTCCAGTGGAGTTGTGGCCGCTCCGGATCAAAGACATCGGTTTGTAAGTATTTTACTTCCGGCCGTCTGATCAATTCACCAATCGATAAGCCATGCTGAATCTCTGAACTGCCAAATGATTTTAAAATTTCATTATTCTCTTTGGTCGGTTTAACGGTGACATGGTTTAATCGTTCAATTTCCTGTTTGATCTGTTCCTTTTTATCTAAGAACTTCTGAAAGCGTTCCTCACTGATGAGCCCAACCCGATGGCCAATCTCCGTCAAACGAAGATCGGCATTATCCTGTCTCAACAACAATCGGTATTCTGCCCGGGAAGTCATCATCCGATACGGTTCATCAATCCCTTTGGTAATGATATCATCAATCAGCACGCCAACGTATCCTTCTGAGCGATCAATAATTACTGGTTGTTCACCCCGTAAATAGAGTGATGCATTAATGCCGGCGATCAACCCTTGAGCTCCAGCTTCTTCATAACCGGAGGTGCCATTGATTTGACCAGCAAAGAACAACCCCTGGACTGCTTTGGATTCCAGTGACGCCTTTAAGCGGGTTGGATGAATGCAATCATATTCGATGGCATAGGCCGAGCGCATAAATTCGACCTTTTCCATCCCCGGGACCGTCCGGTACAGGGCAATCTGAACATCTTCCGGCAGACAGGATGACATCCCCTGAACATAGATCTCATTGGTATTCAAACCTTCCGGCTCCATAAAAATCTGATGGCGCTCTTTATCATGAAAACGCATGACCTTCGTTTCAATGGATGGACAATATCGTGGGCCGATTCCCACCACTTCGCCGGTATAAAGCGGCGATCGTTCGATGTTGGCGTTAATAATGTTATGAGTTTCGGGATTGGTATAAGTCAGATAACAGGGTACCTGATCAATGTCAATCTGATCCGTTTCAAAGGAAAATGGCACAATATGCTCATCCCCCTCCTGAATAATCATCTTAGCATAGTCCAGGGTTTTCGCATCCACCCGGGCTGGGGTTCCGGTTTTAAAGCGCTGCAGTTCAATACCGTTTTTTTCCAGACTATCGGATAAATACATGGCCGGAAATAAGCCGTTTGGTCCACCATCATATTGAACATCGCCGATAATAATCCGTCCTTTTAAATAGGTGCCGCTGCAGATGATCGCCGCTTTACAGGTATATAATGCTCCGGTGTTAACGACGACGCCGGTGATTTTGCCATTTTCAACAATAATCTCGGTGGCTTCCTGTTGTTTTAAAAGCAGGTTAACCTGGTTCTCAATAACTTCTTTCATTCGAAATTGATAGGCTTTTTTATCCGCCTGAGCCCGTAATGAATGAACCGCCGGGCCTTTTGCGGTGTTTAACATTTTGCACTGAATCATGGTGGCATCAAT
>JAKLQL010000535.1 GCA_022013395.1 Acetobacterium sp. | reverse complement strand
GTACAAAAACGGAAGCCGTAAGGCCATAAACACTACCCATAGTATACCAGTCTACAAATTAAAAATCAAAGGAGAAAATAGAAATGAAAAAGAAAGACTTAGAAAAGTCAATGGATATAATTCTTGCCAATTTGAGAAATGCTTCTCATATTTCTGCAACGTCAATAGCAGAAGTCGAAAAAGATATTCAACGGATTCAAGGAACAATGTTAGTTACGCCGGATGATTTATTAAAGATGCAGACCATCATAGACGAGTACCAAAAGTTTTCAGAATCGGCAGCAATGGTTTCAAAGCAATTTAAAGACTTTAAAAATGAAATTGAAAATAAAGGAGAAAAACAGGAATGTTAAAACCAGTAAAATACATCGAATTAAAAAACGGTCAGATCATGAGCCAGCCCGATCTTGAAATTGATATTCCGCTGGAAGATGAAACCATCAGAGGATTTCTCCTGGTCAAACATAGCGGCCGACGGATCTATATGAACAAAGACATGATTTCAGGAATTGAAATGGCGTAATCCATGGCAAATGTAAGAAAACTCATATTGACCCACGGCATCAAGTTTGATAACCGGGAAGGTAAGATAACATTACTTGAACGTCATCCATGCCCGCTTGGGATTGTTTCCATTCTACATAAAGGCTCTGTGTATTACATTCATAAAAGCCACATTGTTCTTATGGAGCTTCCTACCCCGGTGAACCACGTTGACTAAGATTAAGATCAGTTACACCGATGATAATGAAATAGTGGCCGTTATGACACTGCTAAAACCGATTTTAGGTAGTTGCAGAATACAAAAAAGTAACCGGAAAGACCCTTATAAGTGTGTTTTTATTACACCTAAAAAGGCTCGAAACCAGCGTAAATAGGGAGTTTGCGTTGACACACCCCCATATTTATGATATAATATTATCAATAAAATAAAACGTTCAGAGTACCCTAGGCAACAGCCTGGAAGCTTTACACAAGGCACGGGAAACGATATTACCATTCATTTGGTTTAATATTGTTCCCGTGCCTTTTTTATTTTGTCAAAATTTAGTCTTACTCAAAGACGTTAAACAGGAGGTTCGCAAATGGAAAACGTATTAGATAACGTGATAGATTCAGAATTAACCGGTAATGATCCGGGAGCCATCGAAGTACCAGAGGGCAAAACATTCTCCCAGGAGGACGTGAACAAGATCATCAATGAACGACTAAAAAAAGAGAAGGACAAAACCCAAAAGCAGGTTGAAGCCATGGAAAAGGAATTTAAGCAGAAAGAGCTTAACCTTAAGGCTAAAGAGCTGCTTAC
>JAKLQL010000534.1 GCA_022013395.1 Acetobacterium sp. | reverse complement strand
TTATTTACACATTATGAATAATCATGAAGAAATTTTAAAATTCTGTATGAGTACCGGACTAAGACCTTACGCCGAAAGGTTTGACGAATCAGACAAGAATGAATTTTATAAAAAAGTATTGAATGAAATTAAAAAAGGGTATAATGTTCAGAAAAACGGCAAAATTTTATTTGAATTCAAACGGATTTTTTTCATTGCGTCGAAATAATTCAATGATGCCGAACTGATTTAAAAACTTGGCAGAAAGAGCAAGCATTTTCGCATAAAGATCAGTCAGGGTTTTGGAACAATCAAGAAGAATAAATTAAAATCTTGGGTTTCCAAAAAGACAAAAGGAAAAGAGGGAAAAGAAATGATAATGACACTTGTGTTTTATGGATTGGCAGCCATCGGATTAATTTTTTCCTTTGTGAAAAGCAGGGAAAATACCATTCTGGCATTAAAAAAGGCCTGGAAAGCTTTCGCCAATATAATGCCCCAATTTCTGGCAATTATTCTGTTGATTGGGGTTTTGCTGAGCATTCTGTCAGCCCAGCAAATTTCTCAATTGATTGGAGCAGATTCTGGTTGGGTTGGTGTGCTGATTGCCTCGATTATCGGCTCGATTACTCTGATTCCTGGCTTTGTTGCATTTCCTCTGGCGGCAGCGTTACTGGAAAATGGGGCTGGCTACATGCAGATTGGGGCGTTTGTATCGACTTTGATGATGGTCGGGATTGTAACCATGCCGATGGAGTTTCTTTATTTTGGTAAAAAAGCAACGTTTTTAAGAAATGGGATGGGCTTCGTTTTTTCGATTCTGGTTGCCGTCGTGATGGGGGTCTTGTTATGATAAATAAGAAAAGCATGGAAATTTTGAAACAGTACCGTTTTTTACTGGTTATGATCGTTGTGACCCTGGTTATTTTAGCGGTTAAACCGGCGCTGGGAATAAAGATTTATGGCGCGGCGCTGGAAAATATTCTTGGTATGTTAGGGGTGCTGCCGCCCATCTTTATTTTAATTGGCTTGCTGGATGTGTGGGTA
This sequence comes from Acetobacterium sp., assembly GCA_022013395.1. Taxonomy (GTDB): domain Bacteria; phylum Bacillota; class Clostridia; order Eubacteriales; family Eubacteriaceae; genus Acetobacterium. The sequence goes on along the minus strand of JAKLQL010000534.1, from coordinate 3,499 downwards.
AAAAAAGAAATGATGGTAAAATATATGGGGAAAGACTCTGGTATTGTCGGCATACTGCTTGGCTTTTTTCTCGGATCAGCCGCCGCCGGTCCGCTCTATGGCGCCTTTCCGGTGGCGGGGGTATTTCTTAACAAGGGCAGCCGCTTGGCCAATGTCTGGATTATTGTTGGTGCCTGGGCCTCGATGAAGATCCCGTTATTATTATTTGAAGTATCGGCTATGGGAATCAAATTCACCCTGATTCGTTTTGTTATGGATATCTTTGGGGTGTTGATTATTGCCTTTGCCATGGAAAAGATATTAACAGACGAGGATGAACGGGAGATTTATGAACTGGCAAGAAAAATGAGTTAGCAGAAAAACGACATGTAGAATCTATGTATTCAAAAAAGCACCATTCATATTAGCTGAATGGTGCTTTTTAACGGTAGTTTTTAAGTATGAGAACGGATAATTAGATGAACATTGCTGCTAAAACACCAACTAAGACGACGGTAAGAACCAAAAATACGATTTCTAGAATAATAACAACAAGACCAATTGTTTTTCCAGTTTTTGCTTTTTTGTTTGAAGGATCAGCAGCATATTCTTTTCGGCCAAAGACAAAAGCCAGGATCGCAAAGACTAGAACAGCCAGACCCAATATTGAAGAGAAAGCTCCTCCAATTTGTAATATTCCTAAAATAAAACCGACAGCCCAACAAATAAGTGCGATGATTCCAAAAGTAAAACCTTTCATGCCATCTTCAAAACTCATAACGGTACTCCTTCCTCTGTTCAAAATTTAATAGACTTGTAGATATCTTTATTATAGCTTAATGAGCTTTTATAATCAAGATAAAAACTTGACAAAGAACAAATGGAGTGCGTTATGAAAAAAAGTGAATAGAAATTTTCTAATAGTGTGCTTATTTCGTCAATGTTACAGTGACGTCCCTAGGCAAGGCCAAACCGGCAGCAACTTCGACAACTTTTATTATACCCATGGGAACAGGGCAAGCACTATGTTTACAATCAATGCGACAGGCATCATAAATGGGCCCTTCACCAACCTTGCTCATGATGCAATCCATGCCATCGACCTCGACAAGCGATGTGTTTAGATCTTTGAAAGCCGGACAGTCTGATTGAATTTCGAGGACTACCTTACTACGGCCGGATTTTTCAGCGGTGACTTCTGTCTTAAAACCGCAAACTCCACTCATTATCGTTGCTTTTGCCATGACGATCTCCTTTGTTATTTTTAATAAGAATTTTTATATAGTATAGCATAAACTGGATTAAAAAAAAGTTTTCAGATATAATAGTGGTTATGAAAAATTATGAAAAGTTCAAAGAATCCTATCAAATAAAACTAAATGTGCAACAAGAAAAAGCAGTGGTTCGAATTGAGGGACAGAGTCTGCTGTTGGCAGTGCCGGGAAGCGGGAAAACGACTGTGATCATCTGCCGGATTGCCTATATGCTAAGCGTGGCAAAAATCGATCCGGGCGAGATCCTGACGCTGACCTTCAGCCGCATGGGTGCCCGAGACCTTAAACACCGTTATCAGAAAATGTTCGGTGAGAATGAGGCCGAAGCCCTTCATTTCAGTACCATTCACAGTTTTGCCCTGGCAGTGATCCGTCATTATGAACGAACCTATCGGCGTCGAGCCCATACCGTGTTGGGCAATACCACACCGGTAATCCGGGAACTTTATTTGCAGCTGTTTAAGGAACATCCGGGTGAGATCGAATTGGGCGAAATCTGTCAGCGGATCGGTTTTTGCAAGAACATGATGTTGACTGATGCTGAAATAAAATTGCTGCCAACCATGGAAGTTGATTTTCCCAAAATATATGAAGCCTATGAAACCCATAAACTAAAACAACAACTCATGGATTTTGACGATATTTTAAAATATGCCTGGGGATTATTAAAAAAATATCCGGAAATGCTGGCGTTTTTTCAGGAAAAATATAAGTATATCCATTTGGATGAAGCCCAGGACACTTCTAAGATTCAATTCAAGATTATTGAACTGTTAACCGGGAGAAATGGAAATCTTTTTATGGTTGGCGATGAGGATCAGAGCATTTACGGTTTTCGGGGGGCATTCCCGGAATCTTTATTAGCCTTTAAAGAGACCTGGCCCCAGGGAGAAGTGCTGTTAATGGAAACCAACTATCGAAGTAACAAACAGATTGTTGAAAAGGCCAATGCTTTCATTAAGCTAAACCATGAGCGCTACAAAAAAGAGATGTCAACGCCCAATGGCACCGGGCTGCCGATCAGCCGAGAATGGGTAAAATCCAGTGAAGCCCAATATCAGCTGATCATTGAAGCGATCAAGCGGGAAGGCAAGGAAATTGCGGTGCTGTACCGCAACAATGAGTCGGCCATTCCGCTGGTAGATCTGCTGGATGGGGAAAATATCCCCTATCATATCAAAGAACACAGTCCCCAGTTTTTCACCCATTTCCTCATTAAAGATATTCAACTCTTTTATCAGTTTGCCTGTAATCCCGGAGATATGAATTTGTTTACCCAGGTTTACTATAAAATGGATGCGGCCATTTCTCGGGATACCATTAACCAAATGACCCGGCAGGTTGTAAACGGTGAAAATGTCTTTGATGCTTTAATTAAGATCAGCGGCGAACGGGCCTGGCAGGTTAAAAAACTCAAAGAGCTGAAAGTGGGTTTTAAGCGATTAAAAACCGCCGGTCCCCAAAAGGGCATTCCGATGATTCTGGATGATCTGGGATATCGTTCCTATTTGAATTTTAGAATCAGTTCCGGTCAATCCGAAGAAAATATTGAGCAAAAGTTGTCGGTATTACGGATTCTGGGTGGTCGGGTTCCCGACTTCCTCGAATTTTTTGAGAAACTAGCGGTTTTGGAGGAAAAGCTTCGAGAGCCGCAAACCCAAAAAACGAAGATTCCCCGTGTAACCTTATCGACCCTTCATTCCAGCAAAGGCCTGGAATTTGAAAAGGTCTTTATCATTGATGCCACTGAAGGGCAGATTCCTAACGTGTCGAATGATCCCGGAGATGAAAAGGCCTACGCTGAGGAAGTGCGACTTTTTTATGTCGGTGCCACCCGAGCCAAAAAGGAACTTATTTTTGTCTGTGTGAAACATCGGGAGAAAGATATCAAACCATCGCCTTTTATTGCCTATCTGATCGATGGTCTGCCAAAGAAGCAGCCAAAGGCCGACAATGCAGCATCAAAACCGCGAAACAAAGAAAGTTTTGGTAACCAGAGTGTCAAATGGCAGGATTATCATGCCAGTCAATCCGATGAATTAAATGTGGATCTGACCAGTTATAAAAAAGGAACGACCATTTTCCATCAGCGTTTTGGGGAAGGAACTATCATTGAGCGAACTGGTGCCATTGCCAGCATTCATTTTGAAACGGCCGGTGAAAAGAAGATGAATCTGGCGGTTTGACTTGAAAATGGTGTCATTAAATGATAGTCTTGACAAGACTAAAAATAAAAGCTATACTCA
>JAKLQL010000533.1 GCA_022013395.1 Acetobacterium sp. | reverse complement strand
TTTGAAAGCAATGTTTTTAGGATTTTCAATGACATCCTTTGGGGTTGCTTCTAAACCAACATTGGGATCAACTTTGATCAAACCAATTGTTTGCAGTAATAACAGCGCTCGGGCTTCATTTGTGGTATCGTTTGGAATAGCAATGGTTGAACCATTCACAACCGCATCCAGCGTTTTTATTTTCCCTGGGTATAATCCCAATGGTTCATAATGAATCGCACCGGCACTAACCAGTTTGGTGTTATTTTTTACGTTAAAGTCTTCCAGATATGGAAGATGTTGGAAATAGTTGGCATCCAGCTCTTTGTTTTCCAATGTTAAATTTGGTTGAACATAATCCGTGAACTCTTTAATTTCAAGCGTGTAACCTTCTTCTTTTAACACTTCTCCAGCGACCGCTAAAATCTCCGCATGAGGAGTTGGGCTTGCCCCGATAACGATGGTTTTATCATCGGTACCTTTAGCAGTACAGCCTGTGAACAGACTCAAACCGAGAATACTAATCAATAATACTGAACCTAATTTTTTCATGATCTTCTCCTTTTTCTTTTCATTTCATACAATCCCTAGTTGAATAATATGTAATATAACATGATCTTTGCATGTTGTCAACCCAAATAGTTCAATTTATCAGAAAAGTCCCGTTTCTTTATTTTCTGCGATCCTGTTTTTGGGCGATTTTCATACCGATCTCCTGGAACAATTGAACAATTATAACCAGTAACACAACAGTAATTACCATCATCCCGGTTTCATAACGATAATAACCAAAGCGAATGGCAATATCCCCAAGTCCGCCACCGCCAACAATTCCCGCCATAGCCGAATAGCCTAAAATGGTAGTTGTTGCAATCGCCGCCCCGATAATCAGCGAAGGTTTTGCCTCTGGAATCATCACCTTAGTCACCACTTGAATCGGGCTGGCTCCCATGGAAAGGGAGGCTTCAATAATCCCATAATCGACTTCTTTAATGGAAGATTCCACCAGTCTTGCAATAAATGGTGCCGCCGCTATAACCAGCGGTACAATCGTCGCCGTTGATCCAATGGTTGTCCCGGTGATCATCCTAGTTAGCGGAATCACTGCAATTAGAAGAATCAAAAATGGGATCGACCTCGTAATATTTACCACAATATTCAACACCTTATTGGTCATCTTCATGGGAACAATCCCTTCGGAGTCGCTGGTCACCAGCAATACCCCCATTGGCAACCCGAT
>JAKLQL010000532.1 GCA_022013395.1 Acetobacterium sp. | reverse complement strand
TGCCATCCGCAATGAACAATGAGATTGCTGGCGTTCTTCGATGATCTCCAGAAAAGCGGCGGACATAATCTTTTCCAGCGTTTTATTGACTTGATCCCGATTCCAGGTTAAGATCTGAATATTCTGCACCCACTCAAAATAAGAGACAATCACGCCACCGCTATTGGCAAAGATATCCGGCATCAGCACAATGCCTCGTTCTCCCAGTAATGCATCGGCTTCCACACTGGTCGGTCCGTTGGCCCCCTCAATAATATAGGAACATTGCAGTTTTTCAGCGTTTTCAGCATTGATCTGATTCTCCAGCGCCGCCGGAATCAGTACATCGCATTTACAGGTCAATAACTCTTCATGCGAAATATGGCTGACCCCTTCTTTCTGATAATCCTTCAACTGTTTGCCTTTAGTCTCCAGAAACTCAGATATTTCATCGGCATCCAGACCGTTTTCGCAGTAGATGCCCCCAGAAACATCGCTCAAAGCGACAATTTTACTGCCCCGATGAAAAAGAATCCGGGCCGCATTCCCACCAACATTGCCCATCCCCGAAATCGCCACCGAGACATCTGAAAGCTTCTTGCCGTCCCGTTCCAGAATCAGTTTAGTACTGATGGCCACGCCCCGGCCAGTGGCCGAATTTCGTCCTTTGGAGCCCCCCAGCTCCAACGGTTTACCGGTGACCACCCCGGGACAGGGTTTGCCTTTTAACATGCTGTAGGTATCCAGAATCCAGGCCATGGTTTGTGAGTTGGTATTGACGTCCGGTGCTGGTATGTCGGTATCTGCTCCGATTAACGGTTCAATGGCAAAGGCGTAGCGCCTTGTCAGTTTGCGGAGTTCCCGTAAGGACAAGGTATCCGGATCCACCCGCACCCCGCCTTTGGCGCCGCCGTAGGGAATATTGACCACGGCACATTTCAAGGACATCCAGGTTGCCAGTGCCTTTACTTCATTTAAATTACAGTCCTGATGAAACCGGATCCCCCCTTTAAACGGCCCCCGGATATTTGAGTGCTGCACCCGATACCCTTCAAACACCTGTACTGTTCCATCATCCATTTCGACGGGCAAATATACTTTTGTTTCCCGCTGGGGATTCTTAATGATATCAAACATATATTGATTCATCCCACCAATTTCCATTGCCTCTGTCATTACATCTACCACGTTTAAATATGGATCATAGAATTCTCTCATACGATTGTCTCCTGTTTACGATTTATTGTTGTCCATCAACTGGGGATAATCATAAACTTAAAAGCCAAGCACTGTCAATGAGTAAGTATAAAACCATGATACCTAATTATTTTAAGCAGAACCACCTAATTATATAAGTTATTTCGCTTTATAACTTAATTTAATTAGGTTATAATTATCTTGGTATTTTTATTCATTTACTTGAAAATAGTCGTTTTGTAAAACAAATCAAACTCAGGAGTCTTTAATGAAAAATAATGTATTGGATTCTATCGATCTGCAGATATTAAATTTACTGCAGAAAAATGGGCGGATATCAATCAAGGAACTGGCCGCCCAGGTCTACCTTTCCTCCCCGGCAGTTTCTTCTCGAATTGAACAACTTGAAAAAAACAACATCATTCAGGGTTATCAGGCCGTTATTGACCCCATAAAAATGGGGTACCATATCAAAGCGTTTGTCAATCTTGAAGTTGAACCCGTCTGCAAAAAAGAGTTTTACCCCTATATTCAAACCTGTATTAATGTGATTGAATGCAATTGCGTCACCGGTGATTATTCGATGTTGCTGGAAGTACTCTTTCCCAGCACCTACGAATTGGATGCCTTCATTGGCGAGCTGCAACGCTTCGGCCGAACCAAAACACTGATTGTTTTCTCCACTTCGGTGGAACATCGGGGGATTGAGTTTTCCCTGGAATAAGTTTTAATTGCTTTTTCCATTGACCCAATCCTGCAAAGAAGACAAAAAAACTTAACTTTTAATTATCACGAGCTTGTTCCAGTACCATTTTATTGACGGCGTTAATCAGTGATAAGGCACTGGCCCGCATCACATCCTGTTCAATGGCCTTCCCTGAAAACAATTGATCGTGACAGCGAATTTGAGTGGTAACCTTTCCCAGACTGCCTTTTCCCCGGCTTAAGCTGTTGATCCGGTAATCGATGAGTTCAATTGGTGTACCAATGGCTTCCATAATAGCGCCATAAAGGGCATCAATGACACCGGAGCCGTTCTGACTCGTTTCAACTTCTTGATCACCTCGAGCCAGCTTCACCGTTGCCGAAGGCAATCCGCCAATGACTTTCAACTCATAATCGACCAGCTGCCATAATTCCGGGCTGTTGCCGCTGCTGGGGATGGCACTGTTTTTCAACAGCGTCAACACATCATTATCATAGATTTCTTTTTTGGCATCAGCCATGGCTAAAAACTGCTGATAGATTTCCGTCACGGCTTCTTCAGGAATATCAAAGCCCAGACGCTTTGTTACATGCATAAAAGCATGTCGGCCCGATCTGGCGGTGAGGATAATTTCCATTGCCGGTGCCCCGATGGTCTCCGGATCCATAATTTCATAGACATCCTTTGATTTGAGCAGCCCATCCTGATGGATCCCCGAAGAATGAGCAAAGGCATTTTCCCCGGTGATGGCCTTGTTTACCTGAATATCCAACCCCATGGTGGCACTGACCATCCGGGATGTTTCATAAATCTGCCGAGTATCCACTGTGGTATGTCCGCCATAATAAGCTTCATGAAGTTGAATTCCCATGACCACTTCTTCCAGTGAGGTATTCCCGGCTCGCTCACCGATGCCGTTGATGGTACATTCCACCTTATCCGCACCGTTTTTAACGGCTGCCAGGGTATTGGCGGTGGCCAGACCGGTATCATTATGACAATGCACACTGAGCATTACCTTGGGATCGAGATTTTTCAGCCGGTCATTAATGCGATAGATCAACTTTCCGAATTCTTCGGGAATGGCAAAACCTACCGTATCCGGCACGTTGATGATAGTGGCACCGGCCTTAACCACCGCTTTAATGGTTTGCCAGAGATACTCAAACTCTGAGCGACTGGCATCTTCCAGGGAATACTGCACTTGGGGCAACAGACTGCTGGCATATTTAACCGCTCCGACCCCCATCTCAATTACCTGGCCCGGTGTCTTTCTGAATTTCTTGGCGACATGAACGTCCGACGATCCCAGCACTATATGAATCAGCGGATTCTCGGCCTCCCGAATACTCGCATAGATGCAGTCAATATCCGATTGGACTGCCCGCCCCAGGGCAGCAATCCAGACGTCCTGGCCGATTTTGCGACTGATCGCCTGAACAGCTTCAAATCCCCCTGGGATGATGAAGGGAACCCCACCTCCATCATATCCACCTTCATCTTGGCAATCTGCTCGGCCACCTCCAACTTTTCGGCCAAATTCAATTTGGCTCCCGGTACCTGTTCCCCATCTCTTAATGTTGTGTCGAATACATAAATTTTTTGTGACATACGCTTGCTCCTTTTTTGAATTTTGTGTAAAAAAAGCTCCCTCTTCATCTCAATCAGAGACGAAAAGGGAGCTTTCCGCGGTACCACTCTTATTCATACAGGGGACTGTATGCACTTTCTCGATACCCTTTATGCTTCCCATGAAAGACTAATTATACAAAAAAATTTGTATAAAAAAACGCCTGTCTCAAACGAGACAGACGAAAATCTGCTATACCACTCTTTTTATATATTAGCCTTCAATACGGGTTTAATAAAACCGATATCCATCCCCTTTAACGGTGGGCTTCCGTCTTGACCTACTTTTTCGCCTGATTCTTTCACAAGCGTCATTTCAGCAAGCAACTCCAAGGTGAGTTCATCATCTTCTGATTTCTGCTTCGCACCACCCAGCAGATCTCTGAAAATCATCGAACAACTACTATTCCTCATCAACGTCTTTTTTATATTCTGTTTATCATAAACGAATCAAGTCCGTTTGTCAACCCTATAAAACTGAAAAAGCCACCTTTTAACGTGCACTTTAAAGGCGATTTCGGTAATTCATCTCTAGCAAACCCATTTTAAAGATAACTCCCATAGTTCACCAAAAATATGCTAAAATAAGATCAATTAATATCAATGCTTAATACCGCTGTTTCAAGGAGGATTTCACATTGTCTGAAAAAATCGTTATGGTCATCTCTAACTTTGTACCCCTTGACTTAGTTGTCCGCCACTGCATCGCCAATAATTCAAGCGATCGATAACCCGATGAAATATTATAAATCTGACAAACACAAAATTGAATTCACTTTTTTGGACAGTACCAGCCTTTCTTTTGAGAGTCATAATCACATCTCAATTTACGCCGTCGGTTTGATCGTTGATGGCAGTGTTTTGGTTACTAAAGATGATGTCGCCCAAAAATGCACTTGCGGGGATTTATTTATTATTCCGCCATACCTGCTTCATTCAATCCTTCCAACTTCTGGAAAATATTCCATTATAACCTTATGCCTTGGCACTGAATTTCTGGACACCAATAATTTAAGGGATGGACAAACGCTGCTGATCGATCTTGCTGACCAACTCATTCAGGATGGAATTCTGACAGCTCTGCAAGTCGATGCTTTTGCCG
>JAKLQL010000531.1 GCA_022013395.1 Acetobacterium sp. | reverse complement strand
GTTGTATGATGGTTAATATTACCCAATACGATTTTGAGATTAACCCTAAACCAATGCCGCCTTCATTTTGCGGACATAGTCGCTTAAGGGCTCGGTGGACGCTGCCCCATGTTCGGCAATGAGCCGGACGATGGCACTGCCGACGATGACACCATCAGCGATCTGGGAAATCGTTGTGGCCTGTTCCGGAGTGGCGATCCCAAAGCCCACCGCAACAGGAGTCTTGGTCACCTGACGGATATCGGCAATGATGGCGGCCAGATCGGTTTTGATCTCGCTGCGGACCCCGGTGACGCCCATGGATGACACCAGATAGATAAAACCAGTGGCTTCTTTGGCCAGCATCTGAATGCGATCCTGGGAGGTCGGGGCAATCAGGGTGATTACATCCAGGCCGTGACTACCGGCGGCACCCAGCACCTCACCCTTTTCTTCAAAAGGCAGATCGGGAATGATCACGCCATTAATGCCAGCTTTTTCGCAGGCGGTAAAAAACCGTTCCGTTCCATAAACAAAAATGGGATTCATATAAGTTAAAAAGACCAGCGGAGTGTCAGTCTTTTGCCGAACCCGAGCCACCATCGCAAAGATCTTATCGGTGGTGGTCCCGACGCTTAACGCCCGTTCATTAGCCGCTTCAATCACTGGTCCTTCAGCAATGGGGTCGGAAAAGGGAATGCCAATTTCGATCAGATCGGCTCCGGCATCTGCCATTGCCAGAATAAATTCCTCGGTTTTTTCCAGCGATGGATCACCGGCGGTTAAAAAAGCGATAAAGGCTTTCTGATTCACAAAGATCCGAGAAATTTTATTTGTTTTATTAGCTTCTATATTAATAGTATTACTCATAGATATTTTCCCCCTTATATCGTGCAATCGCCGCCACATCCTTATCGCCCCGGCCGGAGACATTGACGATGATGATTTCATCTTTCTTCATGGTTGGTGCCAGCACCATCGCATAAGCAATGGCATGGGCGGATTCAATAGCCGGAATGATTCCCTCGGTGCGGGACAGGTATTCGAAGGCCGCGACGGCTTCGTCATCGGTGATCGGCACGTACTCCGCTCGTTTGGTGTCATGCAGATAGGCATGCTCCGGCCCGATCCCGGGATAGTCGAGCCCTGCGGAAATCGAATAAACCGGGGCAATCTGGCCGTATTCGTCCTGGCAGAAATAGGATTTCATGCCGTGGAAGATCCCCAGACTGCCATTGGCAATGGTGGCTGCGTGAAGTGCGGTGTCGACGCCTTTGCCCGCCGCTTCGCAGCCGATCAGCCGCACCCCGGCATCGGGGATAAAGTTATAGAAAGCCCCCATGGCATTGCTGCCGCCGCCAACGCAGGCAATGACGACATCGGGCAATTTTCCTTCTTTTTCGAGAATCTGCGCCCGGGCTTCTTTGCTGATCACGCTCTGAAAATCCCGAACCATTTCCGGAAAAGGATGCGGGCCCATCACCGAACCCAGGACATAATGGGTGTCATCCACCCGGGTCGTCCATTCTCTAAAGGTTTCGTTAACCGCATCCTTCAAGGTCATCGTGCCGGAGGTGACCACATGCACCTTGGCGCCCAGCAACTCCATTCGAAAAACATTGAGGGCTTGCCGATCAGTGTCTGCTTTGCCCATAAAGATCTCGCATTCAAAACCCATCAGGGCGGCAGCGGTAGCCGTGGCCACCCCATGCTGACCAGCGCCAGTTTCGGCAATCAGCCGGGTTTTCCCCATTTTCTTGGCCAGCAGTGCCTGACCCAGCACGTTGTTAATTTTGTGGGAGCCGGTATGGTTTAAATCTTCCCGCTTCAAATAGATCTTGGCACCGCCCAGATCGGCGGTCATTTTCCTGGCATAATACAGCCTGGAAGGTCGGCCAGCGTATTCATTTAATAATTCGGTTAACTCGGCCTGAAAGGCCGGATCGTTTTTATAGTGTTCATAGGCTTTTTCCACTTCAATAATGGCATTCATCAGTGTTTCTGGTGTGTACTGACCACCGTGGATCCCGTATTTTCCTTTACTCATTTTCAATTCTCCTTATTCTATTTCCAAACTGCCGTTAGCCTTGCTGACGGTTTTGTGGAACAATTTTTGGTGAACTATGGATTCACACTTCGCTATCGTACCGACCAATTGTTAATCTGTTGTTCGCTGCGGGATCGGACACTTATAAGAAATCCGCTATGCTCCTTTCTCATAAGTCGCGGGCAGTCGCCAACTACAAGCAAGCTTGTGATTGGCTCGTTGCCTTCCCGCAGGCTATCAGCCATGTTCGCCCCAATGCGTAGGGTCTGCCCTTTGGGTACAACATGCCAACAATTGTCGGTACTAGGTTATGTATAATTTCTATGTTCGTTCCTTAACTCTACAAAATTGTTTTTTTGAACCGCCATCAAGGCAATGATTGTCAGTTTATATTTCTTTAATCAGCTATTTCTCGTGTTTTAGCTACTATCTCAATAATCTTGTCCCGGTCCTTTACTCCATCGGTTTCGACCCCGCTGCTGATGTCAATGCAATAGGGTTTGACCTGCTTGATGGCGGCTTCAATGTTGCCGCTGTTCAGACCACCAGCCAGAAAAAAATCGCCGGTGACACCCTGCAGCAACTCCCAGTTAAAGGCTGCCCCGGAGCCGCCATATTGGGACGGATCGTAGGTGTCAAAAAGCCGGTAATCGGCAGCGGTTTCTTTGATGTCGGCCTGGCTTTTGATCCGGAAAGCTCGGATCACCGGCAAGCCGGTTTGTAACTGCAGCAAACGCACCGTGGCCTCGGCCTCGTCCCCATGCAACTGGATGAGATCGATAATGCCCGCCTCGGCCAGCGCGATGATCTCGGCCATTGGGTGGTTGACAAAAACCCCCACCGCCTTAATGCCGGGATCAAGAACCTGTTTTAAGGTTCGAGCCGTTTCCATATCGACCTGGCGCTTACTGGTGGCAAAAACAAAGCCAATATAATCCGGTTGGGCGGCGTTCACCGCCTTGATATCTGCTAAGCGGGTTAAGCCGCAGATTTTTATTTTTGTCATGGTAATCTCCATATCTAATTGGGTCGGTACGGCAGTTAGCAACTACCCCCGCAACTTATCCAATTCCTGCTTCTTATCCCCACTTCGCATCAGTGTTTCGCCGATCAGCACCGCATTCGTCCCATTTTTACGCAATTTAGCGATATCTTCCGGGGTGCGTATCCCACTTTCCGAAACGAAGAGGATTTCCGGCGGTACCAGCTGGCGTAACCGGATGCTGTTGTCGATATCCACTTCAAAGGTCTTAAGATTGCGGTTGTTGACCCCAATCACCCGGGCACCGGCGGCCAGCGCTTGTTTAACTTCCGCTTCGTCATGGGCTTCCACCAGCGCCGACAGCCCCAGCGAATCGGCAATCCCAAGATACTCCCGGATCGTTTCGGTGTCTAAAATCGAGCAGATCAGTAAAATCGCATCGGCGCCGATCAGTCTGGCTTCATAAATCTGGATGGCATCAATAATAAAATCTTTGCGCAGCACCGGGATCGTCACCTGCTCCTTGATTTCCGTCAAATAATCATTAGACCCCTGAAAAAATTCCGGTTCGGTGAGCACCGAAATCGCATCCGCCCCGGCGGCCTGATAGTCCCGGGCGATTTGCACATAAGGGAAATCTACCGCAATCACGCCTTTGGACGGCGAAGCTTTTTTTACCTCGCAGATAAAGGCAATTTCTCCGGCAGCCTTTTTCCCGGCCAAAGCCTTTTCGAAAGCAAAAGGCGCAACCGAAGGTGTCTCCTGATTTTTCAGTGTTTCCAGACTGGTCGTTTCTTTAAGCGCCGTCACTCGTTTGGCAGTGGATGCCACAATCTGATCCAATATCATGCTAGCACCTCAATGGCAATTTCATTGGTGCGTTTAATAAAAGCATCCAGCTTGGCCTTAGCTTTCCCGGAATCGATAATCTCCTCGGCCATCTTGACGCAATCCCGGAGGGTGATATCGTTGTGGGACATATACAGGCAAAAAGCGGAGTTTAGCACTACCACATCCCGCTTGGGGCCCTTTTCGCCGTTTAAGATATTCAGGGCTATGGCGGCATTTTCTTCTTTTTCGCCGCCGATCAAATCCGATAATTCACAGCGTTTCAGTCCCAGTTGTTCCGGGGTGATAAAAAAGCTGTTGATCTTACCATCGGCGATTTCACAGATGGTGGTGGTGTCGGTTAAGGTGATCTCGTCGAGGCCGTCGTGGCCGTGAACCACCATTCCCCGCTTCACATTAAGCTTGTTCAGCACATTGGCCAGCGGTTCGACCAGATTTTCATCATAGACGCCCAGCAGCTGCATGTTGGCGCCGGCCGGGTTGGCCAGCGGGCCGAGAATATTAAAGATCGTCCGGATCCCCAGTTCTTTGCGCACCGGCCCGGCGTATTTCATCGAGGCGTGGTAGGTGGGGGCAAACATAAAGCAGATCCCCAGCTCGTCCAGAATGACGGCGCTTTTTTCCGCCGACAATTCAATATTCACGCCCAGGGCTTCCAGCAGATCCGCCGATCCGCATTTGCTGGAGACGCTGCGGTTACCGTGTTTGGCCACCGGCACCCCACCGGCGGCAATCACCAGTGACGACACCGTGGAAATATTAAAGGTGGCCACCTCGTCGCCACCGGTACCGACAATATCGAGCACATCGGTTTTGGGGAAAATCTTGGTGCATTTATCCCGCATGACCATGGCGCAGGCGGTGATCTCATCGATGGTTTCGCCTTTC
>JAKLQL010000530.1 GCA_022013395.1 Acetobacterium sp. | reverse complement strand
TTACAATCACATCTGATCCCGACAAATTGACGGATACTTCATCTTTGGTGATATTGGGCAAAAAGAGTCTCAGATTGTAGCCGGTTTCAGTTTGCTCATATTTTTCCCCTTCGATATCCGCTTTGATCTCAAACAAGTCGGTTCTTTCTGCAAACACATCCTCACAGATCCGGTTAATGGCATCCAAACCCAGTAAATCGGTGTCGTACCAGGGAATATAATACTTGGGAATCTGGTCAAAACAGGCCTCAATTTCGTCAATGTATTTTTTCTGGATCGTGATCCATTCTTCAAAGAAAGGGTTGTCGATTTCTCGGGGCAGGATGCGGTTGATAAAGATCCCATCGACATTGTAATTGTAAAGCTTCATGTACATGTAGTTCCGTTTGGTTTCTTCCACCACCATTTTCTCGGGAATCGTTACCAGCCGTACCGAAGATACTGCTTTGTTTTTTAGCAGCTCCTGGAGTTCGATCAGTTTGACATAAAGGGTTTCAATATCACTCATGGCATGGCGATCCGGCAGCTGAATTTTAAATAATGCTTTTGAAACTGGCGAAAGAATCCGTACGGCCATCTTTCCAATGGGAAAGAACTTATCCATATACCAGCACATCAGCTCGGGAAATTTAAGCAGCGACAAGGTTTCCCCAGTCGGTGCACAGTCGACAATAATCCGTTCGTAGTCGCTGTGGTCGTACAATTCCTGGATTTTTAACAGGGCAAAGAGCTCGTCCATCCCCGGCATCATCGTAAATTCATCCATTTCGGCACCGTCCGGGTTAATCGAACCAATCAGATTACTAAAGGCTCGCATCAAGTTTTTAAAATCCTTTTCCATCACATAGTTGGGATCAATTTCCAGAGCATCAAGATGATCGGCTACCGTTACTGCTTCTTTACCGATGGGAACATTAAACAGATCGCCCAGATTGTGAGCCATATCCGTACTAACAATCAGCGTTTTTTTGCCTTCCTGTGATGATTTAAGGGCATGGGCGGCGGCCACGCTGGTTTTGCCCACTCCGCCTTTGCCGGTAAAAATTAGTATCCGTTTCATTGGATTTCCTCCTACTTTTGGTGTTTAGTGTTTTACTGAACTGCCGTGAGCTTCGCCATCAGTTTATATCAAACAATTTCTACACTGTACATCGTACAGGCTACCGCCTGTTCGCCTACACGTTACGAAATAGTTTATATAAACTGACAGCAAAGCAATTAACGTTTATATTTTTGTATCTTTAATTATTCACCATTGTTCTTGACTCGAATAGTTCGCAATCCGAAGTATATACTCGAAAAGATGCTGCCTAAGGCAGCGGTTTTATTCGATGGTAATCTTTCTGATTTTTGGTGCGGTTTGTTTTTCTCCATGACTGCTGGCATTTCGATTGAGGGTATCCATGACCTTGTCCACCAGTTTAAAGACCAGCGTAACTTCCTCCGAGGTGAAGCTGTCCAGGATCAGTTGTCCATAGCGGACCAGCTCATTGAGAATGTCCCTGATCGTTGCTCTGCCGATATCAGTGAGTTTTATGGTGACCACCCGTTTATCTTCCAAGCTTCTTTCCCGGGCTAAGAAATCCCGCTTTTCCATCCGGGCAACAATGCCAGTGGCGGTATTCAGGGGCACGCTGAGGTAGTCG
>JAKLQL010000529.1 GCA_022013395.1 Acetobacterium sp. | reverse complement strand
GTCAGAAAACATTGTGTTAATCGAAAATATAGCAAATTATTTACTAAACAGAGATACGACTTATTACACCTGCCATTGTACCGGCACGGAACCATATCAAATATTGCGCGGATTGATGGGAGATCGGATTCAATACCTGTCAACTGGAAGTATATTGGAAATGTGAAAAAATTTTTATAAGGAGTGGCTCAATAATGGAGACTGGATTAAAAGACAAAGAAAAACAGACCAAGAAAGGCGGCTTATCTGTTGGTAATGTAATAAGCAAGAAGCATTCAGAGACTGCAATGAATTTGTTTAAAAAAGGCTATAATTGTTCTCAGTCAGTTTTTTTGGCTTTCTGCGATGAGTGTGACTTAGACTTTGAAACCGCTGCCCGGTTAAGCTCATCTTTTGGCGCCGGAATGGGAAGATTGCGTGAGGTATGCGGTGCAGTAACCGGAATGTTTATGGTTGTAGGCGTTCTTTACGGCTACACTGATCCCGAAGATCAAGCTGCGAAAACAGTGCATTATCAACGCATTCAAACGCTTGCAAATCAATTTGAAGAAAAGAACCATTCCATTATTTGTAGGGATCTTCTGGGGCTTGAAAAAGGTAAGAATAGCCCTGTTTCAGAGATGCGCACGCCAGAATATTATCAGAATCGGCCATGCGAAGCTCTGGTGGGAATGGCGGCAGAGATTATGGAAAAATACATTGAAGAACAAAGATTGCAACAATGATAGGATGTCTCAGGTAACACTTCCAGATATGGAAGCATGAAAGAGAAGAAGCTAAATTTAAATAGTTATTGACATATGTTTTTATTGAAGTATAATAGTAAATATTAAAGACATATGTCAATAATGGATAAGGAGAATTTAATGAAAATAGCAATACCCACAGATGAAAAAGTCCTGGCCAGCGAAGTGTGCATGTCTTTTGGACGGGCACCGTATTTTTATATTTATGAGACCACAACAAAAATGGGCGACTTCATCGATAATGAAGCGGCAACCAGCCCCGACGGTGCCGGAGTCAAAGCTGCTCAGATCATAGTCGATAATCACGCAGAGATCTTAATTACGCCACGATGTGGGGAAAATGCTGCAGAAGTTTTCAAAGCAACGAAACTGCAAATTTATAAGAGTACAATTGGTTCCATACAAGATAATATTAACGCTTACATGGATAAGAAATTAGTTGTCCTTGATACGTTTCATGCAGGATTTCACGGGGTTGGAGGAAACTAAATTATGAAGGTTCATTTGATCAATGGTGTATCCCAGGGCACATTGGGTATTATTGCCCGAAAAATTGGCGATAAAAAAATTGTTGAACGGATTCACCAAAATGAGTTTACCGCAGTTGGATTATGTCAGGGCGATATTGTCAGAATGCTGGTTGCCAGTGACATCGCGGAAAAGACATCAGATGTTGTCGTGACGGAAGTATCTGGGGTATGTCCTCAGCATATTATTTGCCTGGCGATTCTTGGTGATGTAACATCTGTAGAAGCATCTCTGGCAGCTATAGAAAGTAGGTTGATGATCAAGTGAAATTAGCAGTGCTCAGCGGAAAAGGGGGGACCGGAAAAACTCTGGTATCCGTTAATCTGGCAGTAGTAGCCAAAGATTCCGTTTATGTTGATTGTGATGTTGAAGAACCAAACGGTCATTTGTTTTTTAAACCAACCGGGATAGAAATTGAAAAGGTAGCCATTAAGATTCCTGTTGTTGACGAAGATCTTTGCCTGGGCTGCCGAAAATGTGTCGACTTTTGTAAATTCAACGCCCTCGCCGCCATTGTCAACAAGTTACTTGTTTTTGATGATATTTGTCACTCATGCGGGGGTTGTATCATGCTTTGTCCAAGCAAAGCTTTGACCGAAAAGGACAAGGTCATTGGAGAAATAAAAACAGGTATTTCCGAAGAGGTCAAGGTGATTTCCGGCATTTTAAATACCGGCGAAGCATCGGGAATACCGATTATCAAAGCGCTGATGAAAAAAACATCCGCTGAAAAAAGAATGACATTGATTGACTGTCCTCCAGGCAGTGCCTGCATTGTAATGGAAAGTATTCAAGATGCGGATTATTGTATCCTGGTGGCAGAACCGACGGTTTTTGGCCTGCATAATCTCCAGTTGGTTTGGGAACTCGTGAAACTTTTTAATAAACCGCATGGTGTCGTTATCAATAAATGTATGGAAAATGAAAATCTGATTGACACGTTTTGTATTGAAAATAATATTAGCATCTTAAGTAAAATTCCTTTTGAAAGTGAACTGGGAATGATTAATTCTGATGGTGAGATTGTGTCAAAAAGCG
>JAKLQL010000528.1 GCA_022013395.1 Acetobacterium sp. | reverse complement strand
GAAGTGGCTGAAATCCTGAACAAATATTTTATCAGCATCAAGGTGGATCGGGAAGAGCGGCCAGATATTGATCAGATTTATATGACCTTTTCCCAGGTCAGCACGGGCCAGGGTGGCTGGCCCCTCAATGTTTTTTTAACGGCGGACCGAAAACCGTTTTATGTCACAACCTATTTACCTAAACAGTCGCGCTATGGCCATCCTGGGATTATGGATGTACTGATCGGAATTGAAAGCCAGTGGCGAAAAGATAAAGAAAACATTATTGAATCAGCCAATCGGATGACCGGGCTGTTAAATGATCTGGAGCTTCGCAAAGACGAACAAGAATTGAAACGCACTATTTTTTTTGAAGCCTATGATTTCTTTGATGAGAGCTTCGATGACCGATACGGCGGTTTTGGAAAAGCCCCGAAATTCCCGACCCCGCATCATCTTTTCTATCTGTTACGATGCTATCAGGCCTTTAAACAACCGGACGCTTTGGTAATGGTTGAAAAAACCCTGCAGCAAATGTATAAGGGCGGCATCTTTGATCATATCGGCTTTGGCTTTTCCCGATATGCCACTGATGAACAATGGCTGGTTCCCCATTTTGAAAAAATGCTTTATGACAATGCCTTGCTGATTATGGTTTATGCCGAAACCTACCAGGCTACCGGTAATGAACTATATAAAAAAATTGCCGAAAAGACAATCACCTATGTTAACCGGGATCTGCGATCCGCGGATGGCACTTTTTATTGTGCCGAAGATGCCGACTCGGAAGGGGAAGAAGGGAAGTTTTATGTCTGGTCGATGGATAAGGTTGAAAAAATACTGGGTAAAAAACGAGCTGAGGTATTTTTTAAGTTCTATCCCATGACGGCGAAGGGGAATTTTGACGGCAAGAACATTCCTAATATGATCGATAGCGATATTGATCTGATCGAAGCCAATCCGGAGCTTGAAAAAGCCCTGGATGAAATGACGGCCGATCTGTTTGCCCAACGGGAAAAGCGGGTTCATCCCCATAAGGATGATAAGGTCCTGACTTCCTGGAATGGCTTGATGATTGCCGCTCTGGCCATGGCGGGGCGCATTTTTAATCGAATCGCATACATCAGACAGGCCGAAGAGGCCATGACCTTCATTGAAACCAATATGACCAGACGCAGCGGCCGTCTCTATGCCCGGTATCGCAAAGGTGAGGCAAAAATATTGGGCTATCTGGATGATTATGCCAGTGTCATCTGGGGATATCTGGAGCTTTATCAGGCCACTTTTAAAACCGATTATCTGGAAAAAGCGATTCTAAGAGCAGTGGATATGATCAACCTTTTCGGGGATTCATTTGGGACTGCCGGTTTTTTTCTATACGGAAACGATGCCGAACAACTGATAGCCCGACCCAAGGAAGTTTATGATAATGCCAAACCATCAGGAAACGCGCTGGCGGCCTATTGCCTGCTTAAGCTGGGAAAAATAACCGGGGAACAAAAGTACATTGATATTGTCAATGGCATGTTTGCCTATTTTGCCGGAAACCTGAATCAGGCCCCGATGGCTGGTACGATGATGCTATGTGCAAAATTATTTCATGAACGACCCACCACCGAAGTAGTATT
>JAKLQL010000527.1 GCA_022013395.1 Acetobacterium sp. | reverse complement strand
GGGGAACACTTCCCGGCGCCGTTTAGCTTTGTCATCGACATTAAAGGAAGTCGTCTCAAATTTCGAATAATCAGGAAACTGCCAGGTGTCCGTAGCTTCTAGCGTTTTGGCACTGCCGAAAAAATGGGTAAGAATGCTTTCGTATCCTTTGAATTTCATATCATATTTAATTTCCTTCAATACCCGTTCCGGAGCATTCATGGTAAAAATGAACCCGGTTTTTATTTTTTGGGGGAAAAGAACCGTTCGTTGCTTATCATAGACATGATACTGAAAAAATAACCGCTCCAGGAATGAGCGCATTTCACCGGTAACTTCGCCAAAATAGATGGGTGACCCTAAAACCAGAGCGTCCACTTCCTCAATCTTCTCAAAAACCTCAGTCAAATCATCTTTGACAGCACATTTTCCATAACTTTTGCCACCAATCCGTTTACAGGCAAAACAACTGATACAACCTTTATAATTCAAATCATACAGATGAATGAGCTCGGTTTGAGCCCCTTTACCTGCTGCCCCCTCCAGGGCTTTTTCCAATAGCGTCGCCGTGTTTTCTTTTTTTCTGGGACTTCCGTTAATCGCAATAATATTCATGGGTGACTCCTTTGTAATCAATTTTTAAGACATCGATACGTGCTGTCTCAATATATATATCCATTGTTGCTTTAGTTAATCAAATGGCTTTTTCAGAATTCATTGATATTTTATATCACATCATTTAAAATCAGCAGATTTTCCTTTATGATTTATTTTGAAAGAATTTTTGCTTGTCGATAACTAAATCGCAACTAATTAAAGTTTAGATTGATTCAAATCTAATAAAAGGTTATAATCAATAAAACTATATAGGGAGGGTTTGTTATGAAAAAAATTATTGGAATCCAAGTTGGCAATCGGGAAAATGAAGCTTTGAAAGTACAAGAGTTATTGACCAAAAACGGTTGTATTATTAAGACACGTCTTGGTTTACATGAATCAGCTGATAATCAGTGCGCGACCAGTGGATTGATCATTTTAGAATTTTTGCCGGACAAGGATGCTGAAATTGCGGTTTTAGAAAAAGACTTATCAGCACTTAATTCTGTCATAGTCAAAAAAATGGAATTTTAATTTCCAAGCTAAACAAAAGCCACTCAAAAATTGAGTGGCTTTTTCTAATGCGACAACAGATCAGTCCTGCGCTTTAAGCACCTTTATATAATCAATCATATATTCCGGTAGATCAGGCGGACGACGACTGGAAACAATATGGCCATCAATAATTGAAGGCGTATCATGCCAGATGGCACCGGCATTGGTCATATCATCCTTAATGCCAGGGGTGCTGGTAACATTTTTGCCTTTGAGAATTCCGGCTGAAATTAAAACCCAACCGGCATGGCAAATCTGCCCAATGATTCGTTTTCGTCCATCCAGGTTGCGGATTATCTCCAGAACCACCGGGAATCGACGGATGGCGTCAGGGGCCCAACCACCCGGAACCAGAATGCCATCATAATCGTCAGGATTAATATCGGTATAGGCCAGATCGGAAACGCAGGGCACACCGTATTTGCCAATGTACTTTTTACCTGCTTCTTCCCCAACAACATGAACGGTTACCCCTTCTTCGCGCAGGCGAAGCACCGGATACCATAATTCAAGATCTTCAAAATCATTACTGATCAACGCGATAATCTTTTTGTTTTTCATCTTGTTCCTCCTATATAAATTTAATTGTGAACTTAATTATTAAGCATTGCCTCGGGAGCCAGGTTTGACCAAAGCAACTTTACCGGCTTTGCAGACGGGGCAATCGTCGGGATCCCAGGCGGTAATTTCCAGTTTAATGGATGAGTAGATGGGCATGTTAATTTCAACCCCCGCAGCCCGACGGTCGGCGATGCAGGCAACGCCTAAGACGACCGCACCCAGTTCTTCCAATACTTTCTTCGTTTCAATGGTCGATTTTCCAGTAGTGACGACATCTTCGGTAATGATAACGCGTTCGCCGGGTTTGATTTCAAAACCGCGCCGCAGTTCCATCAGTCCGTCTTTACGTTCGGTAAAGATGGATTCTTTGCCTAACTGCCGGCCGATTTCGTAGGAGACGATGACGCCGCCCATGGCTGGTCCAACAACCTTATCAATTTCCAATGCTTTTAACTGTTCCACTACTGGCGCCAGCACTTTGGCAGCTGCATCGGGAAAGCGCAGCACTTTGGCGCATTGGACATACTGATCGCTGTGTTTTCCTGATGACAGTAAAAAATGGCCTTCTAAAAAGGCATCGGTTTCTTTTAATATTGCTAATACTTCCTGACTCATACTATTCCTCATTTCTATCTTTTATACTAATCTATATTTTATACTAAACAATTCCCCGGACTTTGCTGATATTGGCCAGACCTTCGTTGATGCAATAGGCTTCTAGGCCATCAATAATCTCAATGGGCGCCATCGGGTTATTGAAGTTGATGGTACCGATTTGGATGCAGGTTGCCCCAGCCATGATAAATTCCAGGGCGTCTTGCCAATCACTGATCCCGCCCATGGCCATAACCGGAATTTTTACGGCCTGACAGACCTGATGGGTCATCCGCAGGGCAATCGGTTTGACCGCCGGACCGGATAATCCGGCATAAAGATTCTCAAAAACAACTTTTTTCTTTTTATAGTCAATGGCCATGCCCTGAAGCGTATTGATCAGCGAAATTCCTTGGGCACCGGCCGCTTCACAGGCCAGGGCGATGTCGGCAATTGAATCGCCATTGGGGGACAGCTTGACCATAATCGGATGGCGCGAAATATCCACCACTTTTTTGGTGATATCCCCAGCTGTTTCTGCCTTCATCCCATAAGCCATGCCGCCGGCCTTCACATTGGGGCAGGAGATATTCAGCTCGATCAGCTGAGTATCAATGGCGTTTAGTTTTTCAATGGCAGTCAGATAAGACTCCTCATCTTTTCCGCCAACGTTAATAACCGTGACGGTATCAATTTCTTTTAAATGCGGCCATTCAGCTTCGATAAAGGCGTCGATACCCGGGTTTTCCAAACCGATACTGTTCATTAATCCGGCGGGGGTTTCCCAGAGACGGATACCCTTGTTTCCCGGTTTTGGTTCAAGCGTCAGCCCTTTCGAACAGAGCCCCCCAAGTTTAGCCAGATCATAAAAAGCTTCGTATTCACGGCCAAAGCCAAAGGTTCCCGATGCCGGGATCACTGGATTTTTAAAGAGGATGTCATTAAATTTAGTTTCCAGACATTTAGACATAAAACACCTCTTCCCGTAAAAATACTGGACCGTCTTTACAGACTTTTTTATTACCGGATCTAGTTTCACAGGTGCATCCTAAACAGGCACCGATGCCACAGGCCATATGTGCTTCCAGCGAAACGTAAACGGTATTCTCTAGCGGCACGACTTTTGCCACCGCTTCCATCATGATTTCCGGCCCGCAGGTAACCACCGTCTCGTCGTGTAAAACTGCCAGTTTATGGGTGATAATCCCTCCCACATCCTGAATCAGTTCATCAGCCAAGGCTTCAAAAGCATCCACACCGTAAGCAGTATCCCGAAAGCCCAGATAGACCCGGCATTTCCCACTGGGGTTTTCTGCTTTATAGCTTCGAACCAGATAATAAAGCGGCGCCGTGCCAATACCGCCGCCGACGACACACAGGTCGCCAGTAATTATCGGGAAACCATTGCCATAGGGGCCTTGAATAGTAACATCATCCCCAGTTTGGAGTCGTGCTAAAATCTCGGTTCCTTTTCCCACCACCTGGTATAACAAAGTCAGCTGGCCCGGCGTGTAGTCATGGACACTAATCGGTCGGGATAACAGCGGATCCTTGTCCCAGGCTCGCAGCATGAAAAACTGTCCCGGTTTTACATCACCGGTGAAGTCCACTGTCATTTTATAAATTCCCGGTGATACACTAGAATTTGTTAGGATTATAGCCATTTAAGGATATCCTCCTGCATTGCCAGGGTCGCGTTTCTGATATGCTCGGCAAAGCCTTCACCCTCACAGCCGGCTTTTTGATGACCAGTAATCAGACCGCGAGACGAGTTGACCACGGCACATCGTGATTTCTTCAGGATATTAGCGATATCTTCGCCGGTTCCGCCCTGGGCACCGTAACCTGGCACCAGAAAGAAGGTATGAGGACAGCGTTCCCGGATCGCTTCAAATTCTTCGGGACGGGTCAGACCAACCACTGAACCAATGGCAGAAAATCCATGGTCGCCTCTAAAGGCACTTCCCCATGCTTCGATTTTATCACCCATAACTTCATAGATGGTGTCATCCCCGACTTTGAGGTTCTGCAAATCAACTGCCGATGGGTTGGACGTCCGCTGCAGAATAAAGATTCCCTTGTCGTTTTCTTTAATATATTTATAATAGGGTGATACCGCATCTTCACCCATATAGGCGTTGACGGTCATAATATCGACTTCGAAATCACCACTGAAATGGCCTTTGGCATATTGATCCCCGGTGGAAGAAATATCGCCCCGCTTCACATCACCAATGACCACAACACCTTTGCTCCGGGCATATTTGACGGTTTCGCTGTAGGCTTTCATACCGTCCAGACCCAACGATTCATAACAGGCAATCTGCACCTTGTAGGAAGCCGCCAGATCTTCGGTGGCATCCACAATTTTTTTGTTGAATTCGGTTATTTTTTCACCATCCGACCAGTCTTTGTCCAACAGGTATTTTGGCAAAAATTTCATTGTTGTATCCAAGCCCACACAAATGGGGCCTTTTTTTACGGCGTCTTTATAGAGCCGATCCATGATCATCATATTTAAGTTCTCCCTTCACCATTGTCATCATTACTTTTCCTTTTAAGGTCTCACCGCCAAAGGGATTGTTTTTGCTTTTTGAAACAAATTCTTTGGGATTGATTTTCCCTTCCCAGTTCAGATCCACCAGAACCAGATCTGCCGGATAACGTTCTTTGATCAATCCGGCTTTAATGCCCATGCGTTTGGCCGGGGCATTGCTTAACATCTCACTGAGCTTTTCCAGTGGGATGCCGTTTTGGTCAAACACCGTGTAATACATGGCAAAGGCTATTTCAAAATTATTGATGCCTGGTGCCCCTTTAAGCTTATCCTCTTCAGAATGAGGCGCATGGTCAGTGCCACACATGTCCACGATGCCTTCCTTGATACCCTCGATTAAAGCCCGCCGATCCGGATAGGTGCGAAATGATGGGTTAACCTTGTAATCCATGGCTGAAGCAAAAATGTGATGGGGGGTGACTTCACAGGTGATGTCCAGTCCTTTTTGCTTGGCTTCCCGAATCAGATCGAGGGTGTCTTTTTTGCTGATATGGCAAACGTGAAGGTGGCCGCCGTTTTCGGCCAGCAATTCGACATCCCGCTTAACCAGCGCCGTTTCCGGCTGGCAGTGAGTCAGCAACAGAAAATCATGCTCAGTGGATGCTTCCAGACCTGCTACCATAATTTCTGAGTTTAAGATGGAAACCCCATCGTTGGAAAACACGCTGGTTAGCGGGCGAATGGCTTTAAAATCGACCAGTTCTGAATCGCCAAAGTCTTTGGTCAGCGCCGAAACCTGGATCAGATTGCACTGCTTTAAAGCTACCGCTTTATCCAGGTTTGCTTTGATAACAGCCACATCATCCATAATGGGTTTGGTATTAGCCATCGCCACCAGTGTGGTGAAACCACCCTTTAAAGCTGCCGCCATCCCAGTTTCCATGGTTTCTTTATATTCATAGCCAGGGTCTCGCAAATGACAGTGCATGTCAATGAAACCAGGCATCAGCACAAGTCCCTGACCATCAATTTCCTGATCATATTCTGATTTGACATTCCCCTTTTCTTTATAGACCTTTTTTATTTTTCCGTCTTCAATCAGTACTTTGCCATACCGTCTTCCTTCGGCATCAACCATTTCAACGTTCTTGATTAAGGTTTTCATCTTTCCTCCTTCTGTTATTCCTGGTTTTGGTCATTGTGATTGGGTGCTATTCTTCGTCAATAAAAGTGGTGTAGGCGTCGCAGTACTCACAGCGGTATTGTTTCTTCTCTTCATTGACCAGATAAAATTTAATATCTTTGACATCCTCATACTGGGTAATGCAACGGGGATTTTTGCAGGTCATAATACCGTTAACTACCTTTGGCAAGGTCAAACTGATTTTTTTACACAATTCGCCGTTTTTAACAAAGTTGATGGTGACATTGGGATCAATGAGCCCTAACACAGTCATATCAATTTGCAGATCGGTTTCGATTTTGATTAAATCTTTTTGTTTCATTTTCTTACTGGGAATGTTTTTAAGCAGAACGACCACATCATCAATGTCATTGAGGTGCAATTCCTTATATATCTCAAAACCGTGTCCCGCTTCAATATGGTCAATGATGATCCCTTTTTTCAGTTTCGATACATTAATCATTTTTTATCCTCCACTCCCAAAAGTTTGGCAATGAGTGCCATTCTAACGTACATCCCATATTTAGCCTGGGCAAAATATACCGCCCGGGGATCTTCATCCACTTCGATGGCAATTTCATTGACCCGGGGCAATGGATGCATGACAATCATATCGGCTTTGGCGCTTTTCATTTTCTTT
>JAKLQL010000526.1 GCA_022013395.1 Acetobacterium sp. | reverse complement strand
TTTTCAGTAATTTCGATTGTCATCGATATTCTTGTTTATGTTGGTATCGTCATTTGGTATTTATCCATTCGTGGGGGGGAAATTCCGCTAGTTGTGCGCTTTATTTCTGGGGGTATTTTTCTGTTTGTCCTGACAGACTTATATTATTATTACAGTGCCTATAATGATATTTATGTGGCCAATTCGCTTATTGATGCAATCTATCTGGCGGCCCTGTTGATTATTGCCATCGGCGGATTGATGCCCCTGTATGCTGAAAAAAAAGACTTACTTACTGCTCCCGCTTTATCAACGAACGTCGGAACTCGCTCAAAAGAAATTTTTATTCTGCTGTGCCCCATTCTTGTCATTTTGGTACGGGGGTTTGTCTTATCTGAATTTCTTATCTTCATTACCTTAACCGTTGTTTATATGGGGCTGAACTCATATATCCAGAATTCCATAAAAAACGAAGCGTTGTTAAAAAAAGAACTGCAACTCAATACCGAACTGGAATCCATTATTGCCAAACGAACCAATGAACTTCACGAAGCCAATGTTGAACTGATCAATAAAAACAGAGAGCTCCATTACCTGTCCAATACCGATACCCTGACCAATCTGTACAATCGCCGCTATTTTCTCACTGATTTAGAGGAAAGAATTTCAAATATGACTCAAAATCAGACGATTACGCTTTTTTACATGGATTTGGATCGGTTCAAATTAATCAATGATACCTACGGCCATAATATTGGTGACCGGGTTCTCATTGAGATTTCAAAGCGTTTAGTCAAATCTGCCTGTGATCACTCGACGATTGCCCGAATGGGCGGTGATGAATTTGTTCTGGCCTGTACTGGCTACGCTGAAAATGATGTCGCCGCTGAAATGGCAAAAACCATTATTGCAACCTGCAGTAAAGAACTATACATCAACGGCTATATCTTTTACCCAGCCCTCCGTATTGGTATTTCCATTTTCCCAAATGGTGCCCAAACCGCCGAGGCGCTCATCAAGAATGCTGATATTGCCCTTTATCACGCCAAATCTACGGGCATTAACAAATTTGCCGTTTATAATTCTTTGATTCATGACAAAACCAAAAAACGCAATGAAATTGAACTATTCCTGCGACGCAATGATTTCTATGATGATTTAAGACTATTCTATCAACCTCAATTCAGCATCCCCGACGGCAAACTTTCCGGCATTGAGGCACTGATCCGTTGGGTTTCCTCCGATAATGAAATCATGACCCCAGCTGAATTTATCCAAGTTGCCGAAGAGACAGATCATATCAATGAAATTGGCATCTGGGTGCTAAAAAAAGCGGTGCTTCAGATCACCGATTGGAACACTCGCTATGACCAAAACTTGAAAATGGGCATCAATATATCACCCAAACAGCTTAACAGCACCAATCTGTTAACTGAGCTAAAACAACTCGCAGAAAATAATGCCTTCAATCCCAAATGGTTGGATATCGAAATTACCGAAAGCATGGCCATGGATGGCGAATACCGAATGTCCCAAATCTTTAATCTTTTTAAATCCATTGGAATGTCGGTTTCCATCGATGATTTCGGAACTGGCTATTCGTCGATTTCTTATCTCAAACACTTTACCATTGACCGCATCAAAATTGCCAAACCGCTAATCGACTCGATTGTCACCAGCGTCAAGGCAAAACAGATTGTTCAAGCCATTATTTTGCTGGCCAAAACAATCGGCATCAATACCATTGCCGAAGGGGTTGAAACCAAGAATCAGCTGGATATCCTCGCTGAACTTGGCTGTGAAGAAATCCAGGGTTTTTATCTCGGGCGACCAGTTCCCGGGGCTGAGTTTGAAAATTTATTCTTAAAAGATCTGCAGCACTCAAAACTGCCTGTGACCGAATAAACGATCACAGGCAGTTCTTCGTTTCATATTAAATTAAGTTCAGGTAAAATTAAATCTGGGGCGTGTTTATTTCTTCCAGGGTTTTTCCCATGGTCTCTTTGCCAAATACCGCAACAACAACTGCCACCACTGCAAAGACCAGGGTCAGGGTAATAAATACATTGGTATAACCAACTTCGGTACCATAAAAATTATAGATCACCGGGACCACAAAGGGGGCGATAAAAGCGCCGATTCGTCCAAATGCGGCTGCCCAACCAGAGCCAGTTGCCCTGAAAAAAGTCGGATAGACTTCTGGGGTGTAAGCATAAACGCATCCCCAGGCACCCAAACTAAAGAAATAAAGCATGGAACCATAGATCAGAATTTGCTCAACACTGCCGGCATGACCAAATAACCAGGCCGCCAGAGCAGTTCCGGCAAAATAAATAGCCAGTACTTTTTTTCGTCCCACTTTTTCAATCAGATATGCGGCACTAAAATATCCCGGCAACTGCGCCACGCACATGATCAACGTAAA
Organism: Acetobacterium sp.; assembly: GCA_022013395.1. Lineage (GTDB taxonomy): Bacteria > Bacillota > Clostridia > Eubacteriales > Eubacteriaceae > Acetobacterium. The sequence continues at coordinate 3,132 of JAKLQL010000526.1, read as the reverse complement.
TTCAAAGCTTTTGGTCAGCGTAAAGCCTTTTGCCACCAATAATGATGGGGTCCACAAAACAAAACCATAGTAGCCAAAATTAATACCAAACCAGATTACCCACAAAACAATGGTTGATCTGGCATATGGTTTGGACCATAAATCTAAGAATGATGCCTTGATATGGCTGAGTTTGTCGGTTTTGCTTTCATCAGACATAATCGGACTGGTAATATTCGCCTGCTTTTCCATGGTCTTCAGCAGTGCTTCAGCTTCAGCCGTTTTTCCCACTGATTCCAGATATCGCGGTGACTCGGGCACGGACATCCGAAATAAGGCTGCAAATAAAGCCGGAATACCACCCACCAGAAAGGCCATCCGCCATCCATAAACCGGAATAAACAAGTAAGCGACAAAGGCCGCAATCAGCCATCCCCAGGCCCAGAAACTTTCCAGAATAATAACATTTCTGCCTCGGATTCGGGTGGGCGAGAATTCACTGACCAAGGTGGAAGCGGCTGGTAATTCACCACCCAGGCCAAAACCGGTACAGAATCTTAAAATTAATAACATCGTAAAATTAACCGCAAACCCAGACAGGGCGCTGGACACCCCATAAATGACCAGGGTCCACATAATAACGGTTCGGCGGCCCCATTTATCGGCGGCCATCCCAGACAAGCCGGCACCCAGAGCCATACCGAGCATCCCAATACTCCCCAGCAAACCCAGCTGGCTGGGATCCAAAGCCCATTCCTTACCAATGGCCGCCATCACACCGGAAACCATGCCCTGATCCATAGCATCAAACATCCACCCCAGTCCGGTTAAAAGAAGTACCTTCTTCAACATCGGGGTCAATGGCAGCTGATCAATACGCGAAGCAATATTTAACATTGTTACCCTCCTCAACTTAAATCAATCTGCACTTATTATAGCATAATTAATTTTTTTTACTACCAAATCCCGGTAAGAATTTGAAGAATAACCGCTTGTTTTGGCAGTCGCCAAACTGTTTCACGGTCGCATTCTTAATCTATTTCATAATTTTTCGTCAGCTTTTTTCGATGTCTGCCAGTAATGCATCCATTGCTTTGATAAACTGGGGATACAGTCGCGCTATCTCTTCTTCCGATCTGTCTTCAAGGGCCTCTTGCAAATTCATGGCAATCTGAAAAACCTGTTTTGCACCGATACTTCCTGAGCTACTTTTAACCTTATGCACCATCTGGGTGGCTTCTTCATAACCTTTATTCTTAATCGCTGCAGCCAGGTTGATATTAATTTCCTGATTCTCCTCAAAATAAGCCTTTAGAACACTCTCATACCGTGCTTTGTTGTTTCCCATATAGTTGAGTCCTTGTTGGCGATCAAGCACAACGGTATCCAATTCATCTTTTTTAATTGTTTCAGAAATCGGAACGACTTCGGTCTCGCTTTCAGTATTTTGTTTGGCCCGGATAATTTCGCTGACTGTTTCCACAAATCGTTCTGGGTCAAAGGGTTTACTGATGTAGTGATGGATGCCGGCCGCTTCACACTTTTCTTTAACCCCCTGAATCACATCCGCAGTCATCGCCACAATCGGCACATCTGGCGAAATTTCCCGAATCTTTTCGGCAGCTTCATAGCCATTAAGAATCGGCATGTGCAGATCCATCAGCACTAAATCGATGTCATTCTGGTAGGTTTTAAACAGCGCAATCCCTTCCTGACCATCATTCCCCAGCCACACACGAAAACCCACCGGTTCAAGCAGGGATTTGGCAATCAGCTGGTTGGTTTTATTGTCTTCTACCACTAAAACACCATAGGAATTTTCCATTATCTCCTGTCTGATTTCTTCCTGAGTAAACTGCTGATTGACAACAAGGGCTTTGGTTCTGAAAATTTCCAGAATGCCGTTGTATAAAACCGATGGAATAATCGGTTTTCCGATGCCGATGTCAACGCCCTGGGTATCCAGTTTGTCAAACAAATCCTCCCGCATCATCGGCAACAGCATAATCACCTTAGGTTTTTTGACTATTTTTTTGTTTTCCTGAAGCATTTCAACAAATTTAAACCCGCCGCTGGTGGGCGTGTCATAATCAAGAATCAGCAGATCAAAGGGCGCTGAGAACTTGCTGTTTTCCAGTTCCAACATATTAATTGCGCTAGCCGGGGACGTTGTCAGTTCACAATGCATCCCAAAAGCACTTAAATAACTGTCAATGATGTTCATATTCGACCCGGTTTTCTCCAGCACCAGAGTTTTTATATCGTTAAAGTATAATGAAGACACCTGTTCTTGATATTCCGCTTCTTTTTCCAGATCTTTTTCTAATGATAGCTCCACAATAAACGTTGAGCCTTCACCAACGGTACTGTAGACTTGAATCTCCCCGGACATCATTTCGACCAGACTTTTTACGATGGAAAGACCCAATCCCGTTCCGCCGAACCGCCGATTAATGCTGGCATCACCTTGAGCAAACGGTTCAAAGAGATTTTTGATCTGATCTTCGGACATCCCAATGCCAGTGTCTCTAACGGTAAAAGCCAGGTGATATCGGTTGGATTCCCTGGCCACCAGGCGAATATCAAGCGACACTTCACCGACGGTTGTAAACTTAGTGGCATTATTGATTAAATTAAGTAAAATCTGTTCGATCCGTTTGGCATCCCCAAAATAGCAGTTCGGAATCTTGGGGTCTTTAGTCAGTTTAAATCCAATCCGCTGTTCTTCGATTTTATAAGATACAATGTTAATGACATCCTGAATCACCAGATCAAGATTAAACGACACCCGTTCCAGCTCAATTTTCCCAGCTTCAATTTTTGAAAAATCCAAAATGTCATTGATAATGCTCAGCATGGTATTGGCCGATTGGGTAATCCGATCCAGATACATTTTCTGAGTCAGGGTGACCTGGGTCCTTTTCACCAGATAAGCCATGCCGGTAATGGCATTGGGAGGGGTTCTGATTTCATGGGACATCCGGGCCAGAAAGCTTGATTTAATATTATTGGCCGATTCTGCCTCCAACTTGGCCAACTCCAGATCATTCTGAATTTTTTTGCGCTTTTCAATTTCTCGGCGCAGCCGCAAGATCCAGTAAATTGATACCAGCCAGATGAGCATGATCACCCCGCTGACAATCATAACAATTT
>JAKLQL010000525.1 GCA_022013395.1 Acetobacterium sp. | reverse complement strand
GGCATCGGTCATGATATCCCGAGGTTTGATGTCCTTTTTCCACATTTCCATAACCTGAATGCCAGCTTTTTTAGCCAATCGGATTCGTTCAGCAAAGACAGCTGGAACGGTACCATTACCAGGCAATCCCATTCCAAGCACTTCGGTTAAACAGTTCATGCTGTTGGCGGTAAACATTCCCGAGCAAGAACCACAGCCGGGACAAACGGAATCTTCAAAAGATTTCAGTTCTTTTTCATCGATTTTGCCAGCGTTGAAAGCACCAACTGCTTCAAAGGCAGTATTTAAATCGGTTTCTTTTTGTCCCACAGCCTTACCCGTGAGCATTGGTCCCCCACTAACGACTACGGCAGGAATATTGAGCCGGGCTGCTGCCATCAACATCCCGGGGACGATTTTATCGCAATTGGGAATCAAAACCAGCGCATCAAAGGAATGAGCAGTGGCCATGATTTCAATGGAATCAGCAATGATTTCCCGGGAAGCCAGGGAATATTTCATCCCCACATGTCCCATGGCGATGCCGTCACAAACGCCAATAGCCGGGAATTCGATGGGTGTTCCGCCAGCCATGCGGATGCCTTCTTTAACCGCTTTGGTGATGGTATTTAAATGAATATGGCCGGGGATAATTTCATTAAAAGAATTGACTACGCCGATTAATGGTTGCTCCAGTTCTTCATCAATATAGCCCATGGCTTTGAATAAAGAACGCTGGGGAGTTGTTTCTACACCTTTTTTTACACGATCACTTTTCATTTGATTTCCTTTCGTTTGTGGTTTTGATTATGTTATTCCTTAAGTACCGTGAGCTCTGCAATCAGTTTCGCACGAAACAATTTTTACACTGTACGTCGTACAGGCTACCGCCTGTTCGCCTACACGTTACAAAATTGTTTGTGGAAACTGACTGCAAAGCAATAATTGTTCATTTCTATTAATTTGCTAATTATTCAATATTTGTAAAGTACTAACTTAAATAATTCTACAAATTTTCGATGATTTTTTGGCCCATTTCAACGGTGCCGACCAGAGTCATGCCTGCGCTGAAAATGTCGCCGGTGCGGTAACCTTGAGCCAGGGTTTTTTGTACAGCGGCTTCAATGACATCGGCTTCTTCAATCAGATCCAGCGAATAACGCAGCATCATCGCAACCGAAACGATGGTGGCAATCGGGTTGGCTTTGTTCTGGTTGGCAATATCTGGAGCCGAACCATGGATTGGTTCAAACATTCCGAATTTACCGTCGGCCATGCTGGCTGATGGCAACATTCCGATAGAACCAGTAATCATGCTGGCTTCGTCGGATAAGATATCGCCGAACAGGTTTCCGGTGACAATGACATCAAACTGTTTAGGGTTAATAACCAGTTGCATAGCGGCATTATCGACATACAGATGGTTCAGTTCCACTTCGGGATAGTCTTTGGCGACTTCTTCCACACAGCTTCTCCAGAAGCGGGATACTTCCAGAACATTGGCTTTATCCACGTTGGTGACTTTTTTGTCTCGTTTCATGGCGATTTCAAAGGCTTTTTTTGCAATCCGCAGCACTTCTGGTCGGGTATATTTCATAATATCCCAGGCAGCGAAGTCGCCATCCCGGCCTTTTTCGCCGAAATAAACATCACCCGTCAGTTCACGAACAACCATGATATCCAGTCCGTCGCCAATAATTTCTGGTTTTAAGGGACAGGCGGCTTTTAATTCATCATAAAGAATGGCTGGTCTCAGGTTGGCATACAGACCCAGGGCTTTTCGCAGACCCAGCAGGCCGGCTTCTGGTCGTTTGTCGCCAGGTAGGTTATCCCATTTTGGTCCGCCCAGGGCGCCGAGTAACACGGCATCGCTGGCTAAACAGACGTCAATCGTTTCCTGAGGCAGGGGGTTGTCACAGGCATCAATGGCGGCACCACCGGCCAGCACTTCGGTATAGTTAAAGGTATGGTTATATTTTTCAGCGATTTTATCAAGGACTTTAATACTGGCTCCGACAATTTCGGGACCGATGCCGTCTCCGGGGATTACTGCTATTTTATAATTCATGGTATTCTCCTCTTTAAGTTTTATTTGGTGATTATGCTGTTTTTAAATGAATGACGTTTGCGGGCGATCACGGATACCCAAAGGGCAGACCCTCGCCCCGGCGAATGAATAATTACAGAATAATTTAGTATAATGTAGTTTTTATAAATTTTTGTTAATGCTGTTGACCAGGCCACCAGCTACGATGATTTTTTGCATAAACTCGGGGAAAGCTTGTCCCTGATAGGACGTGTTTTTGGTAATATTGGTGATGATACCGGTATCAAAATCCACGGCTACTTCATCTCCGGCTTCAATCCCGGCGACGGCTTCCGGACATTCCAGAATCGGCAGACCGATATTAATGGCATTGCGGTAAAAGATTCGGGCAAAATCGGCGGCGATCACACAGGATATGCCGGCGGCCTTGATGGCAATGGGGGCATGTTCCCG
>JAKLQL010000524.1 GCA_022013395.1 Acetobacterium sp. | reverse complement strand
CTGTCGCTGTGCATACCCCCGATTCACCCTGTTCTTCCCAGTTTTTCATGAAGACACCAATGACCTCGTATCCACGCTCCTTTAACAATAATGCAGCAACCGATGAATCAACCCCACCTGACATGCCCACAACGATTTTCATTTTTGTTTTCCCCCTCTGTTTTATCTACCAAATCCAACATTTATTTTTTACTGGATCATCTCTTTCGCCATTTTTTTAGCTAATTCATTTAAACTTGCAATATCTTGTTCATCAGGTGTTCCCTGAATCATCAGTATTTCATCAATGGTATCCACTTTCGCATCGTGGATAAAACAATTGAAATTTTTATCGGCTCCGCCGCTCCAGCTGAAATCCGCAAAAAATCCGACCTTATGATTATCTACTTTTATTTCACCTAATTTATAAAGGAGATTGGCCATTTTCGGGAAAATCTGTCCATAATAAGACGGTGCGCCCAAAAACAAGCCCTTGTATTTCCAGATATCAGAAATAATAAATGAAATATCGGTTTTGGCCACATCGTACAATTTCACTTCTTTGACGCCTTCGTTTTTTAAGGCAATCGCTAAAATTTCGGCAGCCTTTTGGGTACAACCATACATGGAACCATAGGCAATCACCACCCCGGGATCGGTTTCCTTTTTACTCATTTTCACGTACATATCCAAAATATGTTTCGGGTTGTCACGCCAGATCAAACCATGAGATGGGCAAATCGTTCCGATTTCAACATCACAAAGCTTATTTAAGGCTTTTAAGGCCTGACCGGCTACCTTGCCGACAATGCAGGCATAGTATCGTCGCGTTGGTTCTTCAAAAGCCGCCAGATCATTTTCGTCATCAAAAATGCTTCCCACCGGGGCTTTAAAGCTGCCAAAGACATCCATCGAAAAGAGCACTTTATCGTTAATATCATAAGTAACCATGGATTCTGGCCAATGAACCATCGGTGTCATAAAAAACTGAAGGGTATGTTTACCCAGACAAAGGGTATCCCCATCACCAACCTCATGTAAATTTTGAGGTACTTTATAAAAATTGTTCATAATCGGGAAGGTTTTTTTATTCCCGACAATTTTCATATCCGGATACTCGGCCAGCAAATCGGTAATGCCGCTGGAATGATCCGGCTCCATGTGATTGACAATCAGGTAGTCAACCTTTTTGTCTCCAATAATGGATTTAATTTTCTCTATATATTCATCAGCTTTGATCGTTTTTACGGTATCAATGATGGCTACTTTTTCATCATTGATTAGAAAGGCATTATAAGAAACACCTTCCTGATCAATCGGCCACATTCCTTCAAAAAGTGTTGTTTGATAATCATTCACGCCTACCCAAAAAATATCATCTTTAATTTTTACTGCATTCATATTATTCCCCACTTTCCTTATGTTTTCTCGAACTTAAATATAACCTTAAATGCAAAAT
>JAKLQL010000523.1 GCA_022013395.1 Acetobacterium sp. | reverse complement strand
CGACAATATCGGGTTCATCATCAACAATTAAAATTTTGCTTTGCATCTGATCGCCTCCACTTCACGTTTCTATGATAACCGTTATTTATCAATTTTTTATCAACTGTGCACAGACAACTAGTCCTTGTCTACTTTGGCCTATGAAATTAGTCTATTTTTTTAAAGACCACAACGCTAATTTTCATAAAAAAAGACTTCATGACTAATGATCTGTCAATGAAGTCTTATTAATATCAACTTTAATTTGTTCCTGCTAATTTACTTTTCACGATCACCCAAACTCATGGTTCAAAATACTCAAAAATAATCACATCAAATTTTTTCTTGCAGTACTCAATATCATCTGTATCCTGAACAGTCCATCCGACCAGTCTTCCGGTCAACAAATGAAACAGACTGAGGCCCAGTTTTCGTCGGGCATCACCATGATAAAAGGCCATAAAATGAGGACGCGCAACAAAATTTGTGGCAAATGAAATGATCAATAGCCATTGCCAGAATTTAACATCTAAACCCTTAAGACTCTTGCGGCCAACTGAAAGCTGTCCTCTGACCACATCCGGGCGGTTTTTATAAAACCATCGGACAATCAACGGATGGAAGGATTCAACACAATAGAGTCCCTCATAATCATCGAGATGTTTGGCGGTCTTTGAACACAATTCATTGAGATTTTTGGTATTCTTAAGTTCCACAATCAAGGGAACCTTACCATTGACCATTCTTAGAACCTCTTCAAACAGGGGGATTTTTTCCTCTGTATTTTCCAGGCTGAAGGCCAATAGTTCCTCATATGTACAATCCGTTATTAATTTATCTACCCCACACAAACGCAGTAAATTGTCATCGTGAAAAACAATGATCTTTCCATCAGCGGTGAGATTTAAATCCATTTCAATCCCATAACCGGCATCCACTGCTTTTTTAAAAGCGGCCATGGAATTTTCCGGTATTGACTTATCTTTTTCGTGTAATCCCCGATGGGCATAGTAACTGGTCCAAAGTCGGTCATCAACCTCCTTTGGCATTCTGCCCGGGAGAAGCAATAAAATATAAATAATAAATATGGCTATTCCGGCCATGATATATAGTGTCATGTTCCCCCTCCACTCCTGTTAATCGATAAATAATCGTCAATTTCTGTTGGTGATTCTCTATTTACCCTACTATTATCTCTATCTATCATTAAAACTTGATTAATGTTTGAAAAATATTATGTTAAATTTAATTTTTCGGACCGTGTTTGACCCGATGGTCTAAAAAATTCAAAGATAATCACATCAAAGCGTCTCTGGCACGCGTCGCTATTATCAGTGTCCCGGACTGTCCAACCGATCAGTTTCCCGCCCAACATCTTAAAAAATCTCAGACGGAGCCGATGACGGGCATCTTTGTGGTTATACGCAATAAAATGCGGTCGGGATGCTACATTTGTCATAATGGAAGCAATCAGCAAACCTTGCCACAGCGGCATTCCTTCAAAGCTTCGGTGGTTGGCAGCTAGCTGACCACGGACCACCTTAGGCTGGTTTTTATAAAACCAGCGGACAATTCCCGGGTGAAAGGACTCGATACAATAAGGTCCCGAATAATCACTGAGCAGTTCTGCTGCTTTGACACAGAGATCCGGCCAATTCTTGGTATTTTTAAGTTCGATAATGATGGGCGCCCGGCCATCCACCAGCTTGAGCACGTCTTCCAGCAAAGGAATGCCTTCACTGGTGTTTTCCAGTCGATAGGCTGACAGTCCTGCTTGCGTACACTCGGTAATCAATTTATCCACACCGCACACCCGTAGTAGGCTGTCATCGTGAAAAACCACCACTTTTCCATCAGCCGTCAGATTGATATCCAGCTCCATTCCATATCCGGCCTCAACGGCTTTGGCAAAGGCCACCATGGAGTTTTCCGGAACTGACTTATCTTTCTCATGAAGACCACGATGGGCATAGCTATTTCGCCAGAGTCTCACGTCTGAATTTTTGGGCAGTTCATCTGGGGAGATAATATAGAGGTAAAAAAGAAATAACAGAAATAGCGCGATCACAATTAATAACATGAAACCGATCATATCCTGCCTCCGGTTCTGATATCATCGTTTAAATTAATCCACCACATCAAAAACCTCCAGTTTGGATCGGGGTGCAATGGGTTTTGAATCCCCATGCTGAACCATCATCATGGTTAAAAATGCCAGTCCGGTAAACAAAGCCCCATAGGGCATCAGAGTATAATAACCCAGTTGCTCCAGTAAGGCTCCAGAAATAATCGGTGTGATCACCTGAGCCGCCATGGAAGCGGTATAATAATATCCGGTATAACGGCCAACATTGCCCCCCTTGGACATCTCCAAAACCATCGGCAGGGAATTGACATTAATCGCCGCCCAGGCAATCCCGGCTAAAGCAAAGGAGACAAACAGCATCGGATTAAAGGCGGTGTAAAAGGAAGAGGTTGCAAATACGACTGCCAGCACTACCACCCCCATCAGGATCATCTTTTTCCGTCCCAGCTTGGACGAAATAATCCCCACAGGAATAAACGAAATAATTGCTGCAATACTGGCCACCATCAAAATCAATGCCGACTGCGATTCCTTCATATCAAGAGCAACCAGGGCATATTTTGAAAAAGCGGAAGTGACGGCATTATATCCCATAAACCACAAGGCCACTGATAAAAGAATGAAAATGAGACTTCTGCGATACTCTTTGGGCAGTTTTTCATGGTGAACCAGGGTTTGATCATCATTCTTTGCTTCTTCCACATCGATCCCCATGGCCGCACTATCCCGATGCATCTTTTTAACGGCTTCCGGTTCGTTAACTGTCAGTTTAAGAATAACAACGCCGACAACCATAATCCCGGCCGTGGCCACAAAAAGCGGCCAGTAGTTAATATTATCTTTAGTCGGTGCAAAAAGAGCCATCATCCCCAAAACCATAATCCCACCAACCGCGCCCATCAGATTAATGACAGCATTGCCCTTTGATCGCAGCGGTTTCGGAGTTACATCCGGCATCAGCGCAACCGCCGGTGACCGATAAAAAGCCATCGCTATCAGAGCCAAGGCCAAGGCTACAACAAACAAGCCCATCTTATTTGCCATAACCGCATAGGGAATTAACAGCATCGATACCACCGCCATTGCGGTTCCACCCAAGATATAGGGCATCCGTCGGCCCATTTTTGTATTGGTGTTGTCAGAAAGCATCCCAAACAATGGTAGCATGAACAATGCCAGCACATTGTCAAAAGACATCACTACCCCCGCCATGGTGTCGCCCAGTTGAAAAGCTTTTAACATGATTAGTGGAATCACAAAGTCATACAAGCTCCAAAATGCACTTATGGTCATAAATCCAAGTCCGACCAAAACAGTAAGGCGGTAATCCAGTTTCATCAACACGCTCCTTCTTTTCTCTTTAAAAAAGTATAGCATTTGGCGTTTGTTTTATCAATGTCCTTAGCCAATCTTTAATAAATCTTCATAATTTACTTATCGTCATTTAATTCATTAAACTTACCCATTTAAATTAAAAAACGCTTGATCATTCTTAAGCAAAGCATTAAATTTAATCTCCGGCTTGTCAAACCGATCGCGGTTTGATAAACTATAGGATCTTAATAGAATTTTATGGTTTTGGATGCATCTACTCGGATGCATCCATTCAATTTTTTATATGATCCTGGGAGGAAGCAATAATGAAACGAATCTGTGTCTATTCCGGTTCCAATCTCGGTGTTCGTCCAGAATACCAAGAAATTACAAAAAAATTAGGCCTGGTGCTGGTCGAAAGTAATATTGAATTAGTCTATGGCGGATCAAAAACCGGTTTAATGGGCGAAATTGCCAACCATATGCTTGACCATAATGGCCGTGTTACCGGCGTTATGCCCGGCGGACTTTTCCCCAAAGAAGTCATTAATGAACGCTTGACCCAATTTATTGAGGTAAAAAATATGCATGAACGCAAACAAACCATGGCTGACTTATCGGATGGTTTTATTGCCATTCCTGGAGGCGTCGGTACCTTTGAAGAATTATTTGAGACCCTCAGCTGGGCTCAGCTGGGTATTCACAAGAAACCGATTGGCGTTCTGAACATTTCCAATTTTTTTGACACCTTTATTGCCATGATACAAACCATTGTCAATGAAGGCTTTATGAATCCATCCAATACCAAACTAGTGCTGGTCTCACCCGACCCCGGTGACCTGGTCAATCAAATGATCCACTATATCCCGCCGGTTTTGGGAAATAAATGGAAGCAACTGGATCCGGCATAAAAACCGGCCGCAGGAGTGATAATCAGACTGAACAAAACGCCATCAGAATGAAAATTCTGATGGCGTTTTGTTCTAAGATCTTCTATATCTAACGTCGGCCGGTTAAATAATAAATGGCCATTTGGGTTCGATGGGAAAGGTTGCCCTTGTTCAATATCACACTGATATAGTTTTTAACAGTACCTTCACTCAGAAAAAGTTTTTCGGCAATTTCCTTATTCGATAAGCCATCGGCTACCGCTTCGATAATCCCCAGTTCTCTGGTCGTAAACAAACTGCCGTCAAAACCAGTGCTGCATTTCGTTTCCGGTTCGGTAAATTTATCCAGCACCTGGCTGTCCAGAAAATGAACCCCATGATAAACGGATTTAATGCTTT
>JAKLQL010000522.1 GCA_022013395.1 Acetobacterium sp. | reverse complement strand
CCCAATAATAAATCCACCCAACATGGCACCGGGAATGATCCCAATTCCACCTAAAACTGCAGCAATAAATGCTTTAAGCCCAGGCATAACCCCCATCGTTGGATAAACCTGAATGTAGGCCACACTGTAAAGCACTCCACCCAATGCGCCTAAAGCAGAACCCACAGCGAAGGTTAAAGAAATCGTTCGATTAACATTAATCCCCATCAGAATCGCAGCATCCTTGTCTTCTGATACGGCACGCATGGCACGACCCTGTTTTGTTTTACGGATATAAAGATCCAGTAAAACCATAAAAAATATAGATAGACCAATGGTAATCAATGTGGTTGAACTGATTTCGATTTCACCAAGTTTATAAATCGTTTCTGGAAAAATCTTCGGCATAACCTTAGGATCCGGTTTGAAAATAAGCAGTGCCAGGTTTTGTAAAAACAAACTTACACCAATGGCAGTGATCAGAGCTGACAATCGGGGTGCATTTCTAAGTGGTCGATACGCAATAAACTCGATGGTCACACCAATAATGGCCATAATTACCATTGATGATAAAAGTACCGCCCAAACCGGTAAATGAAAACTGGTCGCCGCTATGAATGCAAAATATGCGCCAAACATCATGATTTCACCATGGGCAAAATTGATAAGTTTTATAATGCCATAAACCATGGTATAACCGATTGCGATGAGCGCATAGATACTCCCTACATTGAGCCCGTTGATCAGCTGTTGCAGAAATAAATTCACGATGTATCCTCCTTTTATAGAATAATCTATTGAAAAACATAAAATGGATATAGAAGAGATTTCCCTCTCCTATATCCCTTGTGTTTTTTTATAATATTGTAATTTTTCTAAAAACTAATTGTTAACAACGGTGGAATCATATTTTAACTGACCGCCATCAATCTTGATAATTGTCACTTCTTTGTCTTTTGGATTACCTTGTTCATCAAATTTAAGGTTACCAGTAACACCGGCATAGTTGGTATTGTTCAAAGCTTTGATGATGTCTGCTGAATCGGTTGAACCAGCTGCTTTAATCGCATCAACCATCGCATAAACAGCATCATAACCTAAAGCCGCAAATGAATTTGGCACTTTATTGTATTCTGTCTGATATGCTTTAATAAAGTTTTGAACTGTTGGTGACGGTGAATCGGCTGCATAGTGGTTTGTAAAATAATTTCCTTGAGCAGCATCAGCATATTCTACCTGAACGCCATCCCAACCATCTGCTCCAATAAATTTCGCGGTAATTCCCATTTCTTTTGCTTTTTGAAGAATCGGACCAACTGTTTGGACATAATCTGGTACAAAGACTACGTCTGGGTTCATTTCTTTAATTTTTGTTAATTGAGCGCTGAAATCTTTATCAGAAGTACCATAGGATTCGCTACCGGCAATTGTTCCACCTTTGGCTGTAAACGCAGTTTTAAACGCTGCTGATACACCTTCAGAATATGGATTACCAGTTCCAATTAATAAAGCTGCTGTTTTGGCACCTAAAGTTGTTGCAGCAAAATTTGCAGCTGCCTGGCCTTGGTAATCATCAAGGAAGCACGCTCTGAAAATATTTGGTGCATCTTGGGTTACTTCAACGGCTGTTGCTGTTGGTGATAAGACTGGCATATTGTCTTTAACCATAATGTCTTTCATTGCTAAAGTTTCACCACTAAGGGTTCCACCAATCACTGCAACAACACCATCCTGATCTCTTAAACGATTATAGGCATTGATTGCTTCAGTTTGATCTGCTTTAGAATCATACCCAATCAATTCTATGTTTTTGCCATCAATACCACCTGCGGCATTAATTTCTTTGACAGCTAATTTTGCACCTGCATCAGCTGAACTTCCATAGATAGCTGCATCACCAGTCATTGGTCCAATAAAACCAAGTTTGATCACATCAGACTTAGCTGATGATGAACATCCTGCGAAAGCAAAAACGGAAGCGATCAGCATAACAACAGATAAAACACTTACGACTTTTTTCTTCATTTCTTTTCCTCCTTTTTCTTTTCAATGAT
>JAKLQL010000057.1 GCA_022013395.1 Acetobacterium sp. | reverse complement strand
TTTCGCGATTTCCATCATCTTAGGATGGCAGCTCGTACCAATTAACAATCCGATTTTATCATTTCTGCTTTGTGCTTCATTTAGTTTCTCAATCAATGCTGCTTCTAATAGCTTATCATCAATATGCAAGGCTGGATCAATAAAAATGACCTCATCTTGTATTCCCAATTCTTTCATGGCACACTTTATTTCTTCTGCCAGAATGGCACATGCAACAAAAACCATTTTATCCCTTCTTTCATAATAGTTATTTTGTAAAAGTTCCTTTTTGGAAATTTAATACCGCATTCATCAATCCTTTCATTTAAATTTGGTAGTAATACATTTTTAATACCTGATACAATGATACTACCGATAAACTAACTTGACAAGTACGCAGATAATTGTTATTAGATAAGAAAAGAATGACTTCACAAAATGTATAAATTAGTCATGACATCTGGAAAAAGCAAAAAGACCATCTTAGCTCCTAAAGGAACCAGATATGACGATGCAAATGATTACTCGATCGTTGTAAAAGCAACCTATGAGAATACATCACTCTTATTAACAGGAGATGCAGAAGCGGTCTCAGAAAGGCAGACAGTATCAAACGGTTCAGATTTAACGGTAACTGTCCTAAAAGTCGGGTATCATGGCAGTCGAGCATCCACAGGTGACAGATTCCAGGATAAGGTCAATCATAAGGTTGTTGTTATAAGCGTGCAAAGGGAATAACTATGGTCATACGACACAGAAAGTGATGAATAGACTTCAAGCCAGAGGTATACTGGTTTACAGAACCTATGTGAATAGAACCATTGTCGCTACCAGCAATGGAAATGAGGTGACATTCAATACTGATCCTGGGAGTCACAATGGTATGTCCTCTGAGCCCGCCGAAGTGCAATATCTCAATCTGTATCAGTGCCAGAGCTAGTTCCGGTTGCTGCACTCAGTGAAGATCAAAGTGTAACGGTCTATGACACGAGTACTGAAACTAAATATCAGCTACCACAGAGAGAGGGTCTATTTATGAAGATCGGATTAATCAGATGTATGCAGACGGAAGATATGTGCCCGGCAACAACGTGTTTTAAAGTAATTAATACTAAGAAGCTGGCTTTTGAAGGAATTGAGGAAGATAACGAAGTTGCCAGAATGAATACCTGTGGTGGATGCCCAGGGAAAACGCTGTTACAAGAGCTGCTGAAATGATTAAAAGAGGTGCGGACACGATTGTTATTGTTTCATGTATCACAAAGGGCAATCCCATTAGGTTTCCGTGTCCGAATGCAGAACAGATGATAGCTGCAATAGAAAAGAAGGCTGGAGGATCAATTAGAATCATTGATTATACACATTAATTTTAATGAATAAAACCAAGGAAAGAATTAAAGGCCACTGAAAAAGTGGTCTTTTTCTAGGTGTGAGCATAGGCGTAATCGAACGGGTGAAAGTTCCGAACATGGGTCAAGTGCATAACCATGGGCAAGGGTGTTCCCGCCGACGAGGAATCTGAATTATCCCAATAATCTCTAGAAAATATCGGAATTTTCTTATATATAAAAAAGTTTCTCGGATAATAAGTACGGTTTTATTGGCTAATTTATTTTGAAATTAATTCAAGAAAAGGCAGTGATGGGCAGTGTAAACTAATTGTATCCTTTTTATTGACTTGCCGGAAAATCGATGTATAATGCAATTAAGGGACAAATTGTGGTTTGTCGCCATTTATTCATTAAGATTAAATCCCACTATATCAGTTTTGAGAGTTTACACAAAACTTGAAACATTCCCAATTCGTAAGCATACGATTTATTACTATTGCTTAATTCTTGGTGGTATACCATTGAATCAGATAAATATGTTGAACATATGATTCGACTGACACATGGTCAGGATTAATCGGTTCATCTTCCACTATTTTGAATATTCAATAAATCACACATATTAAAAGCATGACAATTCCAGAATTATGTTCAGTTGAACAAGGAATTTACTCAAATATAAGGAAGAACCACTATCAGATTGGAATACTCATTCCGGCAATGATTTTTGGCATTTCTGAGTTTTTTCTGTTTCTCAAGGGAGGAATTACGCTTTTCCAGCTGGCCATTTATATGGATGTTTCCAGAATTAATAATTGGTATTTCACAGGTAGAAAGAATAAGTGAAAAATTTCGATAAACCTGTACGTATGAACTTCGAAATGATAGAATAGAAGTGTGCTAGTACGGAGGTGCGTTATGGGACAGAAAGATCAAATAATGGATTTAATTAGACGTAAAAATGGTCAGATTAAGACAAAAGATGTAGTAGATCAAAAGCTGCGCAAAGAGGTATTGTCACGGCTAGTTGAAGAAGGGGCGTTGATTCGGGTTAAGCGAGGTGTTTATATGCTGCCGGAAGGAACAGTGGATGAGTTACAGATCATTCAACTCAAAATTCCGGATGGGATATTCTCCTTTGGAACCGCCCTTTATTTTAATGGTTTATCCAATCGAGTCCCGGAAATTTATCATATCAGCGTACCACATGGTAGAAATATGACGCGTATCAAAAGGGAAAACTCAAATATTGTTTTACATTATCCTAAACAAGAATATTTCGAACTCGGGAAAAAAACGGCTCAAACTACCTTTGGTGCATTCATTTTTATATATGATGCCGAACGCTGCATTCTAGATTTGATAAAATATCGCAAAAAAATGGATATGCAGTTATTTAATGATGCATTGAAGCTATAT
>JAKLQL010000521.1 GCA_022013395.1 Acetobacterium sp. | reverse complement strand
GGCTTTTCCCGAGAATGAATGGATGGGTTTAAATTCTTTCGGTAAAACCAGTTTGTTTTCACTAAAATACGGATACGTCTGATAACAAAACCCGGCCATTAAAATGGCATCACTTTTACTTAAGCCAAATGGATTCTCGGCTTGATGTTCCATTGCACTCATCGATATCTCCTTTTTCATCCCTTAATTTTGTTTGTTTTTATTTTTGTTTTTTATTTTTCGCCTGACGCATGACTTGTTTCATTTCATTTTTACTGCCAAACATATTCTTGATTTTTTCTGCTTCCAGTTGTCGCGAATTCAAGCCTTCATAATCCAGCTCGCGTTTCAGCTTGTTATAGTTTTCGAAGCGCTTTTTCGACAGTTCTCCGGTTTCGATGGCTTTTTTAACCGCACAACCTGGTTCGCTGGTGTGGGTGCAGTCGCTAAACCGACAGTTTTCGGCCAAAGCTTCAATGTCCTCAAAGGATTTGGACAAATTGGCCATATCCAAATGCAGCTCCCGCATCCCCGGCGTGTCGATAACAACACCGCCATCGGGTAACAGCAGCAGTTGACGGTGGGTAGTGGTGTGGCGACCCTGATCATCGTTGCGAAGACCCTTGGTTTGCAGTATTTCTGCCCCCATCAAGCGGTTGATAATGGTGGATTTCCCCACCCCGGATGATCCCAGAAAGACGATCGTTTTTCCCGGTGACAGGTAGGCAGCAATCTGATCATAGCCGCGGCTGTCGGCACTGGAACAAACGACTACATCCGTTCCCACCCGAACCGTGGAAATCTCTGCCAGACGACTGGCCAGATCGTCACATAAATCGGCTTTGGTCAGGACAATCACCGGTATCGCCATGCTATTCCAGGCGATGGAAAGATAGCGTTCCAGACGGCGCAGGTTAAAATCGGCGTTTAAGGACATGCAGATGAACACCAGATCGAAGTTTGCGGCAACGATCTGGATGGCATTGCCGGTTCCGGCAGCTTTTCGTTCAAACAGACTGGTACGACTTAAGACCTGGTGGATCACCGCATTGCCAGCATCGCGGTCAGTTCGATCAATCATCACCCAGTCACCAACCACCGGAAACCCGGTACTATCATCGGTATTAAAGGCCAGTTTGCCGGAAACTTCGGCCAATAATTCACCATTTTCGCAGATAACCTTATATAACTCCCGATGTTGCTCAGTCACTCTGGCAATAAACAAGCGGTCATACTGGCGGGCTTGCTGCTGAAATCGCTCGGTTAGGCCGTAATTTTCTAAATTTATTTTATTCATTTTTCCTCCAAATTTTGTATTAATCCGATTGGAGGGTTGAAAGTTTAATTAATTACTTTACCCTCCGGTATTAACACAATGGGCTTTTTATAATTTTTCATAAAATCTCCTTATTTTTCGTACTTTATCTCATTGTAAATGATTCTTTCAAAACAAGTCAAGGTAAATCAATACATCCTGATGATAATTATCCCCTTCAACCGATCAAATTGAAGAAAAGCAATGCATTATCTGACAAAATCAGCTAAAATAGAAATTAAGAATCTTCTGCTAAAAAATCAAGACTTTGAGACAAATGCACTTTAGAATCCACAACCCTGACAGCGAACCGGCGGCGTATAAAAGACCGCATCAGTATTCGAAACTTTAACACTACAAGGAGACCCTATGAGCCAAATAATCTGCCCCAAATGTGGCGGTGCCAACACCAGTTCGGTTGTAGACCAGAACAAAGACATCCCCAAAAACTGTTTTAACGAACCGCGACCACCCAGTATCAATGCTGTCGTTGCAACGCTTCCCCGGTTTTATTGTCGTGACTGCCAAAGCGATTTTGGCGGCGATCACCGTGACCACGTGGCGAACACCCGCCAGATCATCCTGAACACCTATAAAAAAGGAACGGCCAGTCAAAACCTGACCTTTTCAAAAACCACCACCGGCGCTACCATTGAGGGGCCATTTCTCTGTTATTACCCGGATCTTCCCGAGATTTATATCGATCAGCAGCAGTGGCAGCAGTTGCTTCAGGATTTTTATCAGCTGTTTATCATCGATTGGCAATCTGCCTATGCAGCCATTGATCCCTCTGATGATTTTAGCTGGGATTTAAAAATAATCTTTGAAAATCGAGAGCTCTTTATTTCCCGAGGTCAGGGTTGCTATCCGCCCTATTGGGCGGCCCTGATGGATCTTTTTGTCGGCATCGGTTTGCCGAATATCGGCAACAAGCTGGGTCAGAATTTTTTGCAGTTGCAGGCACAAAAATCTTAAATTTGGCAATTCTGTTGCGCTCATCTTATTTGCATTAGCTTGAGGGTGTTTAACGTTCCAACTAAAAAATGACAACTGAATTTTATTTATCATACATTTAACAATAAGTTCTATAGCGTTTCGGTTTAATATGCTTTAGAATGTGGTATAAAGTAACAACTCAGATAAAAATATTTTAAAGGCGGAAATCAGGATGAAAATTTTTAACAAGCATTCAATTGGGAATAAAATCACCTCGATGGTAATTATTTTTGTAGCCTTAGCCCTACTCGTAATTGGCATTGCGGTAATTGTTTTAAGCATCAATACCGAAAACCAGCAAATCGAAGAGCGGATGAATCTTCAGCTCAACAACACCATTAGTGAAATTGAGCAGGTGCTCAGTAATCACAGCAAAGCGACGAGCAGTTTGGGGACAACCATCGGCATCACCGGCACCCAGATGACCGCCCCGGAATACAGCAATTTGCTGACCCAATTTGTGGGACTCAATGACGATACCTATGGCATGGGGGTCTTTTATGACTACAACGGCTATAAACCAGAAATTAAATATTTCGGCCCCTACGCTTATCGGGATAATGCTAGTATTGCTTTTGCTGAAGCCTTGTTCAGCACTGACGAGTATGACTATCCCAATCAGGAAT
>JAKLQL010000056.1 GCA_022013395.1 Acetobacterium sp. | reverse complement strand
TGGACTTGAAATTAAAACATGTTTCTTTGCACTTTCAATATCCTTCAATACAGGATCCAAATAATTCGAATCATCAAAAATGCCACTCTCAAGATCGGCTGTGCTACTACCCGTTTTTATACTGTATCCCAAGGATCGATAAGCTGTTAACCGTTTATGATACATACGTTCCAAAACTGGTATATGGACATCAACATAATCATAAATAAGCACTTCCTTCTTACCTTCATAATTCCGATGAAGTCGTCCGGCATATTGAGCAATCGTCCCTTTCCATGCAATTGGCATGGCCATAAATAAAGTGTCTAATCTTGCCTCATCAAAGCCTTCGCCAATTAGCTTTCCGGTAGCAATGATCACGTACTTTTCGCCACTTTTTATTGCTCTAATACTTTCCACAGCTTTTTTTCTGTTCTTCGCCGTTAAATTGCCCGATAATTCAATAACATTTACATTTTTGCCACTTAGAAGCTCGACCAATTGTTTGATATGGCTGGTTCTTTCCGTTAAAACCAAGGGATTTCTACCTTTTTCAATCGATTCTTCGATGTCCCTCACAATCAATTTGTTCCTGTCGTTACTTTCACAAACATATTGATAAATCTCAGTAATATGCCATGCTTTTTCTTCTTTGTAAACCGGCATTCGCGTTGTTGTAAATCTTGGTACAATAAAATGGTCAAAATCTCTCAGTTTTGCTTCCTTTTTCGCATCCACCTGATACCTGATTGCCCCACACTGCATAAAAATAATCGGATGATGACCATCTTTACGCACTGGAGTAGCCGTTAAACCGTATACATATTTGGCACTGGCAGAACTAATAATTCGAGTGAAATTTGCGGCTGAAACATGATGACATTCATCAACTATAATTAAGCCATATTGATTAATCAACATCTTGACACTTTTATCTTTTTCAAACATTGACTGCATAATTGCAATATCAACGATACCATTGATTATTTTTTTACCACCGCCGAGTTGACCAATGATGGATGCTTTCTTTTTAACCCCTTCAATACTTTCATTAATTTCCAGAAACTGTTCGAGTCGTTCTTTCCATTGTACCGCCAATTCTTTTGTATGGACAAGTACCAGCGTTGGTAATTTTTTCTCAGCGATCAGTCTTGCTCCGATTACTGTTTTTCCAAAACCAGTCGTCGCTGATAAAACACCATTTTCGTATGTATTTATTTTAGAAAATGCCATCTCCTGGTCTTCTCTTAACTGACCGAGAAAATTGATATTCAGATTTTTTCCTGTTATTCTTTGATCCATTATTGAACAACTAACCTCAAAACGCTTTAAACTAACGGTCAGCTCGGTTTCTACACCGCGAGGCAATATAATTTCAGTGTCATTCTCAACATAACTCACAGTTACTCGGGGGGTACTATACGTTGACTGTCTCAAGGCTTGTTTTTGGTAAAATTCCGGGTTCGAATAAGATGCTAGCTTGCGTAGAAAAAATAAACCTTTGGCGGAAATACCGTGCTTATCAATTTGAATACCCTTGCTTTTTATTAAAATGAGCCCCTCCGGAAAATCATCCTTCCCAATTTTAATTTCTTGTTCTTTTATTATTTTATCATCAACTTCATTTTTGCTGTCCAAAGATACCGATTTAAAGTCTTTGCAAAATCTTTGGATAAATGTTTCTGAGATCCTTTTTATTTGTGAAAGATAATTCCACTGATCTTCAATTTCTTCGAAATTTTCGTCAATGAATACCGAATTATTGTTTTTTCTGGCTTCTTTTTGTAAGGGTAAAGCAAT
>JAKLQL010000520.1 GCA_022013395.1 Acetobacterium sp. | reverse complement strand
CTGGATAATGTGGTCGCCACCGATCCTGAAAATATTCGGGTAACGTGGATTGCCGATGTGGACTCCAGTCAGTTTACCCAATCTGATGGGGTAGTATCAGACTCTTCCTATGATATCAACGCCCGGCCCTGGTTTAAAGAACTGGTGGCGCAAAAGAAGGCTTTTATTTCGGAGCCCTACGAAGATATTACCACCAAGGAAATCATCGTCAGCGTGGTTGCCCCGGTATTCAAACCGAGAACTCAAGAACTGGTAGGGGCCACCTGCGTCGATGTTTCCATCGACCGGATCAAAGGAATCATTGCTGAAAACAAAATTGGCAAATCCGGGTTCTTTGTTGTTTCAACCAATAGCGGCATGGTTTTTGATCATCCCAACCCGGATTACAACAACGGTATGCTCGCCGATACGGATATGTCAGCGAATATCATCGCAGCGTTGATGGATAAAACGACAGGACCGATCACCTATTCAACGAATGGCATCGAAAGCAGAGGTTATGTCACCGAAATCGGCGACACCGGCTGGGTGCTGGCAACCGGATTGCCAACAACAGAATTTAATGAAGTCTTTTCAGGAATTCGGACTATGATGTTGCTTGTTTTTGGGCTGGGACTCCTGGTTATTGTAGGAATCATCGTCGCCTCAACGAGAAACTTCATCCGCCCCATTACTCGACTGGCTGAGGCCGCTGATCGTTTGGCACTGGGGGATGTGGATATCGACCAGACCATGGCTGAGGATGCCAAAGATGACGAAATTGGTGAGCTTACCCGATCCTTTGTGAATATGGCGGGAAACATCCGGGAACAGGCTGAAGCCGCCCAAGCCATTGCCAAAGGTGATTTAGCTATCGATTTTAAACCAAAATCGTCGGGAGATGTGCTGGGTAACAGTATGGTTTCAATTAAAGAATCAATTGGAAATTTGGTTTCGGATACCATTATGCTTTCCGATGCAGCTATTCATGGCGATTTCACCAGACGAGCCGCCGCGGACAACCACTCGGGCGAGTATGCCCAGGTTATTTCCGGTGTCAATCAGACTCTTGATACTGTGGTAGACAAGATGTTCTGGTATGAGGCCATCATCGACGGGATTCCATTCCCGGTTCATATTACCGACAATGACATGAAATGGACCTTTATGAACCATGCATTTGAAGAGCTGATGATTGAGAATGGTGTAATCCAGGATCGGGTTTCTGCCTGTGGGATGGATTGCTACAACGCCGGGGCCAGCATTTGTCAAACCCAAGGCTGTGGAATCAGACAACTGGTGGATCAGGGATCATCAGAAAGCTATTTTGAATGGGTTGGCCGCAGCAATAAACAGGCAACTGCTTATCTTAAAAACAGAAATGGCGAAAATGTCGGTTTCATTGAAGTGGTTACCGATATTACGCCGATTATTCGTGTCAGCGATTATACTAAAGCTGAAGTAGCCCGTCTGGGTGAAAATCTGATCCATTTAGCAGAAGGAAATCTGGACTTTGATATGAATTGTGGTGCTGCCGATGAGTATACCTCGGAAGTCAGTGCTCAGTTTAATGAGATCAATAATAGTTTGATGCTGGTCAAAGAATCCATCGGCACCTTAATTGATGATGCCACCATGATTACCAATGCGGTCATTGATGGAAATCTCCGGGCCAGAGCTGATACCAGCATCTTCCAGGGCGCATGGCGGGAAGTAGTCGGCGGAATGAATGCCATTTTGGAAGAACTGAATAAACCCCTGGGGGAAGTGATGGAAGTCATGGAAGCCATTTCCAATGGAAATCTGCGAGTACGGATTAATGGCGAGTATCGGGGAGATGTGGATTTACTCAAACATAGCGTTAATTCAACGGCCACCTTGCTGGACGGGGTTGTTGGGGAAATTACCGAAAAAATCGAACAATTATCTCAAGGAAATCTGGATATCGAAAACGCCCAAGCTTTTCGGGGCGATTTTGTGACCATTTCCAATGCCCTTAATGTGATCATTCATTCCCTCAATGAGGTCATGGGCGATATTAATATCGCCGCCGAGCAAGTGAATGGCGGCGCTAATCAGGTGTCCGATAGTAGTCAGGCGTTGGCACAGGGGTCCACCGAACAGGCCAGCTCCATTGAGGAACTGACCGCCTCTATTGCTGAAATTGCTGATCAGACCAAAAATAACGCTGTTGATGCCAACAAAGCCAGAGAATTGGCTACTGATGTGATGGGTAATGCTGAAAAAGGCAATCGCCAGATGACCGAAATGCAGCGTTCCATGGTTGAAATTAATAAATCATCCGTGGATATTTCCAAAATTATTAAAGTGATTGATGACATCGCTTTCCAGACTAATATCCTGGCGCTTAACGCTGCGGTTGAAGCCGCTCGGGCTGGACAGCATGGTAAGGGGTTTGCGGTGGTCGCCGAAGAAGTTCGGACATTAGCGGCCAGAAGTGCAGAAGCGGCTAAAGAGACTACGGTGCTGATTGAAGGATCCATCAGCAAGGTTCAAGAAGGTACCAAGATTGCTGATGACACTGCCGGAGCACTGGATGAAATTGTTTCAGGAATTGGCAAGGTTACCAGCTTAATTGGTAACATTGCTGGGGCATCAAACGAACAGGCCACCGGTATTGCCCAGATTAATCTGGGCGTTGAACAGGTCGCCCAGGTTGTTCAGCAAAATTCAGCGACTGCTGAACAGAGTGCCGCTGCCAGCGAAGAGCTCTCCGGCCAATCGGTTCTGTTGAAACAAATGATTGATCAGTTCAAGATTCGAAAGGTTTAACTAACATTCGCATAAAGACAAGATAATTTTACAATCACAAAGGCCACCCTTAGCGAGGTGGTCTTTGTGATTGTCAGGAAGTTTGTGCTATGATAGAATTAAAACTATACGTTAACCTCATAAAGCTACATATGGAGCCGCTTTGGGAAGGAAAAAATTGTGAAAATAATATGTTTTGGCGACAGTCTGACCTTTGGTTACCAGGTGTCCCGGGAAGAAAAATGGCATGTGATTGCAGAAAAAAAGACTGGAATTCAGATGGTCAATCGCGGGGTCAGCGGGGATACCACCGCGGGTATGCTGGAACGGATCCAGAAACAGGTGTTGGATGCAAAACCCGATGGAGTGATCCTGATGGGCGGCTACAATGATATCTTTTTTAGCCGCAACTGGGAGCGGGCCGCTCAAAATATGAGTACAATGGCTAACCAGTCAAAAGCTAATGATATTAAGGTTTTTGTCGCTATCCCTCCGCCAATTCATCTGCCGGTGGCCTTTAAAGAAGGTGGTGAGATGGTCGATTTTGAAAAATCGGCGGTAATGATTGAAGCCTACTGCCAGTGGTTAAGAGATTATACGGTATCGTCCCGGATCCCAACCCTAGATTTCAGAGCATCCATCGACTGGAATGATAAAGATCTGTATCTGGATGGGATTCATCAGAGTCCTGCCGGTCATCAGCGAATGGCGGACAGTTTCATCGCATTTTGGGAATCCAGCCAAGTTATGTCAGTCAGCTGATCGATCACCGTGTGATCAAGGTCAAAACGAAGACAAGTGGTAGCTACTAGACGGAAGTATTCAATCAAGAATTCTCTGATCATCAGGATGCTATATAATGACGGACTGCCTGTCAGTGAAAGTCGAAAAAATCAATTAGAATTGTAATTAAAGAGGAATATGGAGAGGGAAAGAAAATGTTAAATGAGCATGAATTAAAAAACTGCGCCCAATTGATGAAAAACCGGTTTATGGAAGATCCCGGGGTAATCTTTCAATTGCATGATCTGGATCGTGCCGAACTGTTGATTGAAGCACAGTTTGAAGGACAGATCCAGGCGTTTATGGAAGAAAATGCAGTGCAGATCCTGGAAGGTGGCAAAGGGCTGCTGATTGGCTACTCCACCAAGGAATTACCGGAAGACCGGCTCATCAACGTGATGCAGCAATCATCTCGGAAACTTGTTGAAATCGTGACAGAAAAAGAGCTGCAGGTGATTCAGGAACGCGCGATCAAACAGTCGCAGATCATTCCTCAAAATTGGCAAACCGCTTATTGTGATGGCGATGTATATCATCTGCTCGTGATCGTCACCGACAAGTCTGCCAAAGGAACCGGCATTTTTCGAAAACTTATTACCCCGGTTCTTGAAGAATGCGCTACGAAAAAAGAGCCCATCATTCTAGAGACCTTCAATCCAGATAACCTACCGATTTACGAACACTTTGGTTTCCAACTAATGGAATCCCATTCTTCAGACGAGATGGAGTTGACCTGTTACTGTATGATGCATTTATAAGAAAAGGAGAGAGCTATGCTTGGTGCAATTATCGGGGACATTGCCGGTTCCCGTTTTGAATTCAATAATCATCGAAGCAAAGACTTTGAGCTGTTTGCGGAGACCTGTGAGGTTACTGATGACAGTATTATGACTCTGGCGGTGGCCAAAGCGATTATGGAAGCCGGCAAATATGGCTGTCTGCCGTTGGAAAATGGGATCAGTAATCGAGAATACTATCGGCGGGTTGAAACACTAACAATTAAAACCATGCCGGAAATCGGCCGGAACTATCCTCACTGTGGTTATGGTGGTCGGTTTGGGCGCTGGATTTTCAGCGAATGTCCCCAACCCTATAACAGCTTTGGCAATGGTGCGGCCATGCGTATTAGTCCAGCCGCCTTTGCCGCAAGATCCGAAGCCGAAGCGCGGATACTATCAGAAGTGATTACCCGGGTTACCCATAATCACCCTGAAGGTCTAAAGGGCGCTGAAGCTGTTGCGGTGGCCATTTACATGGCCCGAAATGGTGCAGGCAAAGATGCCATCCGGGACCGGATCAATACTTGTTATTATCAGCTGGATTTTACCATCGATGAGATCCGAGACACCTACCAGTTTAACGAAACCTGTCAGGAAACGGTGCCCCAGGCTATCCAGGCTTTTTGGGAATCGACTTCCTTTGATGATGCCATCCGGACAGCTATTTCGGTAGGTGGTGATAGCGACACTCTGGCTGCCATCACCGGCGCCATTGCCGAGGCATATTATGAGGTGCCAAAAGAACTGGAAGAAAAAGCGCTGTCTCATCTAGATGCGGATCTTCGCGAGATTTATGATGAATGGCAAAGCTATCTTAAAACCGGTCCTCGAACAATCGTTATTAGAGAAGCAAACCCTGAGGAGCGAGAACTCCTATTCAGGGATGGTTACCAGGAGTGGTCGAAAAACAGAACCTTAGAAGAATACGTCCGGGACAACTCAAAAGAAGACCACTTTGGAAAACGTTTTGTCATCGATTTGGAGGGGAAAATCGTCAGTTCGTTGATCGTTTTGAACTTGGAAGCAATTATGGGGAAACCCATTTACGGCATCGGTTCGGTGCTCACTCCCAAACCCCATACTGGTAAAGGTTATGCAACGATGCTGTTGAAAAACTGTATTAAGCAGATTGAAAAAGACGAAGATGCGTTGATTTTTCTCTTCTCTGATATCAATCCGGATTTTTACAAAAAACTGGGCTTCAGTTTGCTCCCAAAAGAACTGCAGAAAAGCGGAAAAAGTCCGTGTATGGTCAGATGCGGAGAGCTGGACTGGCACAATCTGCTCGAGGTTTCGATTGATCGAATGCCAGCGTATTTTTAAACCTGGCTTATCGATCAGAGGCTAATCCCAGTGAAAAAAGTATTGAATTAATCGAGGTGGTGAGAAAATGTCTTTTATTTTGGAATACGAAAATCTAATCCAGGAAATTAATGAAGACATCGAAGCGGGCATTGTGACCGTGAATGATTACATAAAGGTTGTTCGCAAAAGAAAAATCGGTCCGGATGATTATTGTCCAATTAAGGATTATTACTATGCCGATAATCATCCCAATGTAAAAGTTGAGCAAATGCAAGTTGGGGAGGTCTTAAAAGAATTGACACTGCGTAATATGATGCGATAATATCAAAACAATGATGAGATCATGGTTATCAAAACAGATGATCAGTGTTGGGTATTAATGAAATAAAAAAAGCAAACGAGGTATCACTCGCACGTTTGCTTTTTTAATTGCAATTAAAATTATAGTGAATCTCAACATATCTATCAATAATATTTAATTTATAATAGAAAAAACGCAAAAAAGAGAATATAAGGGAAAAAAACATTGACTTTGAAATCGTAAAATATTACAATAATATAAATTTAACCTGTTAAGTTTATATTATATTAAATGCATTTAATTTGAAAATGGATCGTGGCGAATTGATCAGCTTCACATCCGTTCTGATAACTAGCATGTTTACTTGCATCACTTGAAAACGATTGCTAATACGGCGTTCGCACA
The DNA here is from genome assembly GCA_022013395.1 of Acetobacterium sp. Taxonomy (GTDB): domain Bacteria; phylum Bacillota; class Clostridia; order Eubacteriales; family Eubacteriaceae; genus Acetobacterium. Next base: position 3,015 of record JAKLQL010000520.1, on the reverse strand, counting down.
AAAAAACAGAAACATCTTTGATTCCATTCAGACAAAAAGTGTCGGCCTAAAACCTGATCACCGATGTCAGCTAAGAAGGATGTTCAAATGTATAAAACTACAAAACTAAATAATTATAGTTGGAGGCAGAATAATAATGAATAAAATACCATTTGATTCCAAAGAACTGCAGGTTGTAGGGGAAATTCCAAATTTTTTTGGTACTACCGATCCGATTTTTGATTCACCTGTGACCATGAAAGAGAATTATTCACTAACCATGAAAAAAGAACCGGTTTGGGAAAGTCTGGGAAATGAGTCCGGTTTATTCTGTCCTGCAGTTGTTCCAGATAATATTGCCAGAGCCTTTGTTTTTGAAGCGAATATGTTGCCCCCTCAAGATGGGATCGATATGTTCGGCATTCCCTGGGAATATGTACCCGACGCTCAGGGTTCGATGGTCAGACCCGGTAACCACATTCTAGAGGATGCCAATGACTGGAAAGAAGTGATCAAATTCCCAGATATTGACAGTTGGGACTGGGAAGGAAGCGCAAAAGCAAATAATGGAACTTTTTTAAATGGCAATGCCTTTATTCTGGCTTGGCAAATTAACGGATGGTGGTTTGAACGATTGATTTCGTTTATGGGATTTGAAGGAGCTGCTGAAGCCCTGATTGATGAAGATCAAACCGATGCTGTTAAAGAAATTTTTGAAGCAACCACTGATTTGGCTTGCCGCATCGTGGATAAATTCGTTGAGCATTTTGATTACATTGATGGGTTTACCATCCATGATGACTGGGGTTCGCAACGGTCGCCTTTCTTCTCTGAAGCAACCGCCCAGGAAATGATTGTACCCTATATGAGAAAACTCACCGATCATATTCATTCAAAAGGCCTCTGGGCAGATCTCCACAGTTGTGGTCACATTGAGTCCCGCATTCAATGTATTCTGGATGCCGGCTGGGACTCCTGGAGTCCTCAGAACATGAACGATACGATCAAGCTTTTTGAAACCTATGGCGATAAAATCTGCCTGGGACTGATACCAGAGAGCTTTGATCCGGAAACAACCAGCGAAGAAGATCAGCGTGAAATTGCCCGACAATTCGCAGAAAAAGTCTGTGTCCCCGGAAAATCGTCATTTATCAGCGTCTATGCCGTATTGGGCGGACTGGTGACACCAGCTTTTCGGGAAGAGCTTTATAAACAATCCCGCATCTTTTATAGTAATTAAAAAATAGCAAAAATGCTCCTTTTACGGATGAACGATTTTCATACAAATCGTCATCTGTTTGAGGAGTGTTTTTTTGAAAAAACTAATTTGTTGTATCGATTCCTTTTTCTAAAACGAAAGCACAAGATGAGGGGATACTGTTTTCGATAATCTTCAAATTCTTTAGTGTTTTTTGGATGTTTTCTGGATTAAGTAAAATACTAATGATATAATTAATGAAGTACGTTATTGTTTCACTGTATAAAAAGTAAAAATAGTCTGTGGTTATTACATAGTTAACAACGCGATCGAATGTCATAGAAAACGCTTTAAGTACACGAAAAACTGAAATGCCTGTTTTTATGTGATTCACAAAAAGGAGAGACCCCTATGATATGTAAAAAATGCGGTACACAAATAACTGAGAATTCAGAGTTTTGCAGTCAATGCGCGGCCACGTTAAAAAATGAAACGTTAATATCTCCATCAGAAGGTAAGACAAGTCTTGTCGGTTGGTCAACGTGTTATCAGAACCCTGAGATCGTTGCTGTGGTTAAAAAGAAAAACAAATCGTTCATCGGATACGTCTGGGCTTTGGTGCTGGTGTTTCCACTTGGCTTTCTCATTGCGGGATTGTTTTTGAAAACGATGTCCCTTGTCGGTGGGCTAATTATTGGTTTAGTTTTGGGTATGTTGATGGTGGTTATCAATATGATTTTCATAAAGAACCGGAGAAATCAGATCTGGGAAGGTGTAATTACCGAGAAATATCAGAAAGAAACAGCCGAAGAAGAGTCAGATCATATTGATACCGATTATGTACTTATGATTGAAAAAAGCGATGGTCAAAAGCATCCAATGATTTATCAGAATCGCAGAGAAATGTATGACTATTATAATATCGGAGACCGGGTGCGATATTATGTAGGCTTGGCGACCTATGAAAAATATGATAAATCTAAAGATCAGATAATCTACTGTAATGTATGTCTGACAGAAAATCCGATTTCAAACGAGCGATGCGAAAATTGCAACAATCTGCTGTTTAAATAAAAATGAAATACAGATTGATCGGCTAACATATTTGTTAGGTTCTGGTACATCTGCCAGCTCAATGGAATAAGAAAGTACAATTTTATCATTCGATCATTAAACACTTCCTGAATTGCAAAGCAAATGGGAAGTGTTTTTAATTGACAATCAATATAAATCATGCTAAGATAGTTGTCGTTACAACAATTGTAACGACAACTATCTTTTTGAAATTTGAGGTGAATGATGTTGATGAACAATCTTTCAATTATAGTACGTCATAGTAAGGTGTTTTGCGAACACCGTTTGCGTGATTTTGGGGTGGGATTTCCTGAACAGGTGATCCTGATGTATTTGGCCTCAAACAATGGCGTGAATCAAGATGCCATTGCCCAGCATTTTATGCTGGATAAAGGAGCAATTGCCAAAACGCTGCGAAAGCTGGAGGAAAAAGGCCTGATTGAACGCCATCAGAATCCCGAAAACAAACGAGAAAATCTCATCTCGATTGCTCCGGACGGACAAAGCATTTTGGGGGAAATGGGAAAGGCGTTGACCGAATGGAATCAGTATTTTTTTGAAGGACTCAGTGCCGAAGACATCAGACAATATGAACGGATTACGAATATTATTGCTGACAATGTGGCCAAGCTCAATGAAAAAAATAGTGAGCTCAACCAATAAAAAGCAAAAGGACGGCAAATGAAATGACCAATCAAAATAAAAAATTCAACTATGGCCTGATCATGGCGGTGTATCTCCTGGGAATTTTTATGGGAGCGCTG
>JAKLQL010000519.1 GCA_022013395.1 Acetobacterium sp. | reverse complement strand
CCTGAATTCCTGAACCGGATCGATGAAATTGTGTTGTATAAACCACTTAACAAAGAAGCGATCAGCAAGATCGTCACCCTACTATTAAAGGATTTACAGAAACGGCTGGAAGAACGTCGTATCACCGTCACCCTAACCCAACAGGCCATTGATGCTGTTATCGAAATGGGTTTTGACCCAGCCTATGGTGCTCGGCCCCTGAAACGATACTTGCAAAAACATATTGAAACCATGGTCGGAAAAGAGATCATCAAGGGGAATGTCCACGAAGGGCAAGCCATTACCATTGATGTGGATCCCAACGGGGACTTCTATATGGTTTAAATACAACCAAAGATAACTAAATAAAGAGACCAGTTTTACCAACAACGGTAAGGCTGGTGTCTTTTTATGATGCAGAAGAGACAATTGCGTTTTTATTACATTTTCCAAAATATTTGCATTTTTGAAACAAAAAATTACTGATTTTATTAAGGTTTTGTAAAAAAAACAGAATATTTCCGATAATAGTATCCACGCTGGACCGTTTTTTTTAGATGATAACGAATTCATTTTTTCATTTATTTGATATAATAATAACGAAATAAATATATTTTCGGAGGTAGAAAATGCAAAAAATAATTATGTCTCCCAGCCGTTATGTTCAAGGTGCCGGAGAAGTTGGTAAATTCCCGGAACATGTAGGAAAATTTGGAACATCTGCGTTGGTATTGATGAGCGGAACCATGATGCGGACAAAAGCGGACGAATTAAAAGCCAGTTTTGAAGCTGCTGGAATTAAATTTACACCCGAAAAGTTTAATGGAGAATGTTCAAAAGTAGAAATAGCACGTCTTCAGGAAATCGTCAAAGCTGAAGGCTGCGATGTAGTTGTTGGTATTGGTGGCGGAAAAACTCTGGACACTGCTAAAGCAACCGCCCATTATGAAAAACTACCGGTTGTTATTGCTCCTTCCATTGCATCCACCGATGCTCCTTGCTCGGCTTTATCGGTTATTTATACGGAAGACGGCGTTTTTGATGAGTATTTAGTGCTACCTAAAAATCCTGAAATCGTTGTTATGGATACAGACATTATTAAGACTGCTCCAGCCAGACTTTTTGTTTCTGGTATGGGGGATGCACTGGCTACCTATTTTGAAGCCCAGGCCACCGTTGATTCGAATGGAACTACCATGTCAGGTGCTCACCCAACCCGCTCCGCTTTAGCGTTGGCAAGACTCTGCTATGATATTTTAATTGAAGACGGACTCAAAGCAAAACTGGCTGTTGAAGCGGCAACCTGTACGCCAGCAGTTGAAAATGTTATTGAGGCCAATACCTACCTCAGTGGCGTCGGTTTTGAAAGTGGCGGTTTGGCTGCCTGTCATGCCATCCACAATGGATTAACGGTATTGCCTGAATGTCATCATATGTACCATGGCGAAAAAGTAGCCTTTGGAACCCTTGTTCAGTTGGTTATGGAAAACCGATCCATGGAAGATATTGAAGAAGTGATTGATTTCTGTCTATCGGTTGGACTTCCGATTACCTTAGGCGAACTTGGTTGTACTGAACCAACTCCAGAAAAAATTATGGCAGTCGCGGTTGCAGCTGCTGATCCTGGCGAAACCATTCACAATATGCCTTTTGATGTGGATGCCGACACTGTATATGCAGCCATTATGGCCGCTGATGCATTAGGTCGTTTGTATTTGTGTGAATAGTCAAATTTAATTAAACGAGTATAAAATTAATATTAATAAATTTAAATAAAATAAAAGGTCGAAAACTTCATTAAACATAATGGAATTTCGACCTTTTATTATGGTAAACTATTGTTAAAAAATCTGGCCTGATCGTTCAATTAGACCAGCGGATCAAACAACTCCCGGGTTTTCTTGAGCATCTCCCGAATTGGCAGATTATAGGGACATCGGGGTTCGCACTCGCCGCATTGAATACAGTCTGAGGCATTAGCGGCAAAACTGCGGTAACGGTCTAAAGCCCATTCTTCCAGATCATAGCGCCGGTAATAACCCTCCACAATAAACTGCATTGGTATATCAATACCCTGAGGACAGGGGGCGCAATAGCCACAGCGACGGCAGAAGGTTTTACCCAGTGCCTTGGCGTCTGCTTCAAAGGCTTTACGTTCTTCATCTGTTAAAGGGGTAAATTCATTACCCACCTTGGTGTTTGCCAAAACCTGCTTAACCGAATCCATCCCAGGGATCAGTACCGAGATATTAGGGTTTTCAGCCACCCATCTGAGGGCGTAATCGGCATTCATAAATGCCCCGCCGGCCAGCGGTTTCATGATGATGACGCCGACATTTTTGAGTTTGGCTTTTTCGAAGAGGGGTGCGCCCTGGTTTTCTACTATATTATAAGGAAATTGAATGGTTTCAAATTTATCCTCATCTAAAGCACGGTCTAACACCTCATAGCTGTGAGAGGTTATTCCGATATGCTTGATCAATCCTTGTTTTTTACATTCAACTAATGCTTCATAACCACCATTTGGACCCATAATGATTTCATAGGCTTCCATGGTTTTGGCATTATGAAACTGATATAAATCAATGGCATCCGTCTGAAGTTCAGCCAGACTGGTTTTAACCTCGGCCATGACATTATCATAGGTGAGTTTGGGGGTTTTAGTTGCCAGATAAAAATGCTCCCGGCCCCATTGTTTCAAGGCTTCACCAATCAGTTCTTCACTATTGGTGTAAGCTCTGGCAGTGTCAATGAAATTAACTCCTTCTTCAATAAGATTTTCAACAATTTCGTCGACTTCCCATTGGTTACAGCGTTGAATTGGAATACCACCAAACCCAATAAGGGACACTTCTAATCCGGTTTTTCCCAGTATTCGCGTTTCCATTTTACACCTCTTCTTTTCTTGATTTTGCTCATTTTAACATATCAAATAAAAAAAGTCATCCTATCTGAAAAAGTTTCATCGCGATGACGCATTAAAAGGTGTTTTTTTAAGAATGAATTAATTACACTTCATTTGACACTTGAATCAATATTGTAGTAAAATGAAAATGTATTTAGCAAATACATTTTTAAGAAAGAAAGGTAAGAAATATGAGTATTCGTTTTGATCTCTCTTATGCAAATATAGACCCCAGTGAATTTGAAAATCGTTTTGACCAATTGGCCAGAGCCAATGAGGATTTAATGAGCAAGACTGGAATCGGCAATGATTTTCTGGGGTGGGTGGATTATCCCCTGGAATATGACAAAGAAGAATTTGCCCGAATTAAAACAGCGGCAAAAAAAATACAGGATAAATGCGATGCCTTGGTGGTTATTGGTATTGGCGGATCTTACTTGGGCTCGAAGGCAGTTATTTCGGCGCTAACCAGTCCTTTTTATAATGAAGAACCCCGTTCAAAAAGAAACGGACCTAAAATTTACTTTGCTGGTCAAAACATCAGCGGAAAATATCTGGAAAACCTGTTGGCTCTGTTGCAGAACCAGGAAGTTTGTGTTAATGTTATTTCCAAATCCGGAACAACCACCGAGCCAGCGATGGCCTTCCGATTCTTCAAAAAATTTCTGGAAGAAAAATACGGAAAAACGGAAGCCAAGGAACGCATCTTTGTAACAACGGATCAGTCCAGAGGGGCTCTGAAATTTATGGCCGATGAAGAGGGCTATGAGACCTTTGTGATTCCCGATGACATTGGCGGACGTTACTCCGTTTTTACCGCCGTGGGACTGCTTCCCATTGCCGCTGCGGGAATCGATATTGATGCCTTGCTGGAGGGCGGAAAATCTGGCTATGAGGATTATAAGAAACCAAAATTCGAAAAAAACCCCTGTTATCAGTACGCACTGTATCGCAATGTCCTTTATAATCGGGGCAAAAATATCGAAATTTTAGTTGATTATGATCCTTCACTGGAGTATTTGGCAGAGTGGTGGAAACAGCTATTTGGTGAAAGCGATGGCAAGGATGGCAAGGGTCTTTTTCCAGTCGCGGTTCATTTCTCCACCGATCTTCACTCCCTGGGGCAGATGATTCAGGATGGCCCTAAAAATCATTTCGAGACCCTGATTGTTATCGATGAAGACCAGTCAAATCTTAAAGTCTTTCGGGACGAAAAGAATTTAGAAGGTTTGAATTACCTCAACGGTTGGGAAATTGATGCCATCAATGAAAAAGCCTATATGGGAACGCTGTTGGCGCATGTTGATGGTGGCGTTCCCAATGGAATCATTCATCTCAAAAAGCTGGACGCCTTTCATATTGGCAAACTGATTTACTTTTTCGAAAAAGCGTGCGGCTTAAATGGCTATCTGTTAGGGGTTAATCCCTTTGATCAGCCCGGCGTCGAAGCCTATAAAAAAAATATGTTTGCGCTGCTACATAAACCCGGTTATGAAGACTTAACGGCGAAACTGGAAGAACGACTATAGAAAACCGCTAAATAAAAAACTCATCATTTGTTAAATGATGAGTTTTTTAT
>JAKLQL010000518.1 GCA_022013395.1 Acetobacterium sp. | reverse complement strand
CTACAGTGATCGGATTCATAGCTATTTTTCGCAACTGGAATCCCATTTTAGAGAAGATACCATCAATCTGGTTACCACTCATATCTTTGCCATGGGCAGCGAAGAATCCGGATCGGAGCGAACCATTCAGTTGGGCGGCACCTATATTGTCGATGGTCAGTGCTTTCCGGAAAAAGCCCATTACATCGCTTTGGGACATATCCATAAACCACAGACAATCCCGGGCACCAATGGCCGGGGTCGCTATGCCGGTTCCCCGATCCATTTTAACCGCCGGGAAATTGCCTATGGAAAAAAATGCATCGTGGCCGAGATTATTGTTGAAAATGATAGTACCGTTAAAAATGAGATCACGGAGATTGATCTTCAAATATACAAACCCATCGAAGTCTGGAGATGCGAAAATGTGGATGTTGCCATTGCCAGATGCGAAGCGAACGCCGACCGATCCTGCTGGGTTTATCTGGAAATTGAGACCGATCATTATATCCGGGAAGACGAAATCAAAAAAATGAAAGCCTTTAAAGATGATATTCTGGAGGTGATCCCCAAGTTGACCACCCTGGAAACCGAGGCCAGTCTGGAAGCGTTGACCGAGAAATCCTTTGGGGATGTCTTTAAAGAATTTTACCGCCGGGAAAGAGGAACCGAAGCCAATGATGAGGTTCTGGAACTACTGCTTTCGCTGGTACTTGAGGAGGAAAAACAATGAGACCGATTCGACTAAAAATAAAAGGAATAAACAGCTTTCAGGAAGAACAACTCATTGATTTTGAAACCCTGACCCAGGCCGGGATTTTCGGTATTTTCGGCCCCACCGGCAGCGGGAAATACACCATATTGGATGGGATTACCCTGGCACTGTACGGAAAGCTATCCCGAAACAGTAGCAACTATATCAATGTCAATGAAGAGAAGGCTAGCGTCGTTTATGAATTTATCATTGCCGGAACTGAAGAAAAAACGTATCAGGTCAGCCGGGAGTTTAAGCGCAACAAAAATGAGGGTATCAATCAGGGGAAATGTCAGCTGCTGGAATTAAGGCCGGAAGGTTCGCTGGTGCTGGCCGACAAGACCACCGAGGTAACCAGTGCCTGTGAAGAGATTATTGGGTTAGGTCTCACCGATTTTACCCGGACGGTGGTGTTGCCTCAGGGAAAATTCAGTGATTTCTTAAAACTGGAGGGGAAACCCCGACGGGACATGTTGGAGCGGCTTTTTAACTTGTCCAAATATGGGGATGATCTTACCAATCGTCTCAAATCGGAACGGATCAGAGAAGTTGAAAAGCTCAATCAAATAGTCGGCAGCATGATGACCTATGAAGGGGTCACCCCGGAAGCGCTGGCAGAAAAACAAAACAGTTATAAACAAAACCATCAACAACTCAAAAATAACCAGGAGCGATTTAATAAGCTCAACACCCAATTAACCGAAGCTCAGGTCTTAGTGGGTTTGCTTAAAGAGCAGAAAACAGCCTGGGACGAAGTTCAAAGCCTTGAAGTCAGGCAAACTGAAATCGCCGCGAAAGAACAGCAGGTGGTGCTGGGGAAAAAATCCCTGGAAGTGCGGCCTTTTCTGGAAGCCTTTGAAACCCTTAAAAAGCAGGTCGAAACAGGCCAGAACAGTCTGATTGGCAACGAAGAAAAGCTGGGGCGACTGCTTGTCGAAAAAGAAAATTGTGAAAAAAGCGATCGTCAAACCGACGACTATAAAAACGAAAATCTCTTTAAATTTCAGAGTAAGCTGGAAAAGGTGGCCGATGCCATTCTCGGGAAAGAAGCCCAGCTGGTTCTGGAAAAGGAAATCCGTGAACTGAACAAAAAAATGGATGCGCAAAATCATCAGAAGATCGATCTGGAAAACGAGAAAACCCTCCTGATTAAGGCAATGGAAAAAGAAAAAAAGCAACTTGAAGGCCTACGGATTGAGGAAAAGAATTGCCGAGTTGAATCCGACTATCGGGAAAAAATCAGCCGGGGGATTGCCATCACCGAAGGGATCGACCGGCTGAAAAGTGAAATCGAAAATGATGAAGCGCGACTGGAGAAAAACCGGGTCGAACTAAACAAGCTTCTTGAAGGAACGAAAAGCCTTGATGAGCAAAAGCAGGCAAAGGCAGACGAACAGTCAGCAGT
>JAKLQL010000517.1 GCA_022013395.1 Acetobacterium sp. | reverse complement strand
TTTAAATAAATAATCAGTTTAAGAATTGAACAATATTGAAAAATTGAAAGGATATACTTATGATTAATCTTAGTATCTCTGAAAGAGGAAACAAACTCAAGGAACAATTCTTCGGGAATAATCCAGGAATATGCTCAGAAAGAGCTAAAATTGTAACGCAGGCACATAAGGATTTTATTGCAGATCCAGCAGTTATACGACAGGCTAAAACACTTAAACGTGTATTGGAAAATGTTAGTATTTGGATTGCAGATAATGAGCTAATTGTAGGGAATCAGGCAAAAAAGCCACGTTATGCTCCGATTTTCCCAGAATTTTCTTTTGACTGGATTATTGATCAACTTGAAAATGAACCGTTTGAATTACGTAGTGCAGATAGATTCGATATAGATGAAGAAACTAAAAATGACTTGCGTTCAATACAAGAGTATTGGAAAGGTAAGACGGTTAACGACCGGGTAAAGGCACGACTTCCAGAAGAAACTTTTGAAGCAATAAAAACTTCTGCTGTTTATACATTTGGGCCTGACGTTGTAATTTGTTCCGGAATAGGTCATTATTCGCCTAATTATAAAACGATTCTTACAAAAGGTTTTCTTCAAATAAAAAAAGACGCTGAAAACAATATCCAATCAATGGGTATTCCAGCTAATGGGCGAGATTTAGATAAACACAATTTTTGGAGATCTGTGATTATCAGTTGCGAAGCGGTTATTGCTTTCGCAAAGCGTTACTCTGAACTTGCTAAAAAAATGGCAAATGAAGAAACAAATGATATTCGGAAAAAAGAACTTGAAGAAATCGCAGTAGTTTGTGAGCGAGTACCAGCTTTTCCCGCTTCTTCTTTCCATGAAGCATGCCAATCCTTTTACTTCTTTCAGTTGGTTCTTCAGCTAGAATCCAGCGGACACTCAATTTCACCCGGTCGATTTGATCAATATATGTATCCTTATTATAAGGCTGACATTGAATCAGCTAAACTAAACCAGGAACAAGCTCTTGAAATTCTGGAATGCTTGTGGGTGAAACTTACTGAAATTAATAAAATCGGTGCTCTCGGCGGTTATCCCCTGTTTCAGAATCTTTGTGTGGGAGGTCAGACAAGGGAAGGACAGGATGCAACAAATGATTTATCGTATCTTTGTTTGGATGCTTCCAAAAATATAGGATTACATCAGCCTTCCATATCTGCAAGAATCTGGAACTTTACGCCAGAGGAATTCTGGAAAAAAGTTATTCAGGTTACTAAAACGGGAATTGGTATGCCCGCTTTGTTCAACGATGAAGTTATTATTCCAGGTATGTTAAATCGAGGAAAATCAGTTGAAGATGCAAGAGATTACGCCATTGTTGGTTGTGTTGAACCAGGCGTACAAGGATATGAATATGGTTGGTCAGGAGGAAATGGCGATGCTCCATTTTTCAGTATGCCAGCGTGCCTTGAGTATGCCTTGAATGATGGTAAAAATATGTTGACGGGAGCTCAAACTGGTCCAAAAACAGGCTTGCTATCAGATTTTGAAACATTTGAAGAATTACAAAATGCTTATGATATCCAAGTGCAATATTTTATTGATCATTTTACGGTTATTACAAATGCTGCGGATTTAGTGCATCAAGAATTCACACCTTTACCTTTCCTTTCCTGTGGAATGGAACCTTGTGTCGAAAGAGGAATCGAAGTAAATGCAGGGGGGGCTAAATACAATACAATTGGGACAGCAGGAGTTGGGGTTAGTAATGCTGGCGATTCTCTTATGGCTTTAAAGAAGTTTGTATTTGATGAAGGAATCATTGAAAAGACTGAGTTTTTAGAAATACTGAAAAATAATTGGGAAGGCCAGGAAATACTGCGTAATCGTATACTCGCGGAAGTTGAACATTATGGCAATGATGACGACGACGCAGATAATATGGTCAGCTGGGTAGCTAAACGATATTGCGAAATGACAGAAAAATCAATGAGTTGTAGAGGCCCATATAGTCCCGGATTATATCCTGTTGCTTATCACGTACTGATGGGTTATGGTTTAGCAGCTTCTGCTGATGGAAGAAAAGCAGGGGAACCATTGGCTGATGGAATATCACCGGTACATGGAAGAGATACTAATGGACCCGCTGCCTTGCTAAATTCTGCAGCCAAGCTCGATCATTTCATCAGTTCAAATGGAACACTTCTTAATATGAAATTTCATCCCTCAGCTGTCAAAGGCGAAAAAGGTGAAAGCTCTCTTGAAGCACTTACGAAAGGCTTTTTCTTTTCTAATGGTCTTCATGTGCAATACAATGTTGTTAGTTCGAAAAAATTACGAGATGCACAATGTAATCCAGCCAAATATAGAGATCTTGTTGTGAGAGTCGCTGGTTATAGTGCCCTTTTTGTAGGCTTGCATCCTCTTATACAAGAAGATATTATTACTAGAACAGAAATTGTGGAAATGGCTTAAAGTATCGCTTAAGTTTTAAAATTTTTAGCCGGATTTACCTTACGGTGAATCCGGCTAAAAAATTAGGAAGGATTATTTAATGAAACAAATACTAACTGGTAATGTTTTTGATATTCAGCGATATACATTAAACGATGGACCTGGAATCAGAACAGAAATATTTCTTCAAGGATGTGATTTGAAATGTCCCTGGTGCCATAGCCCTGATTCACAATCTTATAATGGAGATCTTGCCTGGTTTCCAATGTTATGTGTTGGAATTGAGAAATGTGGAACTTGCACTTCCAGTTGTCCTAATGGCGCTATTGAACAGGGTGGTGAAATTTACTCTAAACTTACCAAGACAACTTTGCACATACCAAAACTTGATCGGAAAAAATGCAATACCTGTGGAGACTGTGCTAAAGTATGTTATCCTAAAGCTTTTTATTTAACTTGTCGACAAATGAGTGTCGATGAAATAATGGAAATCATCAAAAAGGATATGCGATATTATCACACTACAAACGGTGGGGTAACTTTATCTGGTGGTGAACCAATGGTCCAATCGGATTTCACTGCCGCGATTCTTAAAGAATGTAAATCCCTTTGTTTGCATACTGCATTAGATACGACTGGTTTTGTTTCATGGAGTGAGTACGAAAAGGTGATTGATTATGTTGATTTGTTTTTATTTGACCTGAAATGCATGTCTTCAGATCGATCGGAAGAACTAGTCGGTGTACCAAATGAATTGATACTGGAAAATGCGAAAAGACTTGCGAAAATTGGTAAAAAAATTCAAATCCGTTATCCCATAATACCAACTTTGAATGATCAGAAAGAAAACCTGGTAGCAACGGCATCGTTTTGTAGGGATCTGGGTGATGCTGTAACTGTGATACAACTTTTGCCTTACCATAGATTAGGAACTGTAAAATATGAGAGGATCGGTAAAGATTACACTTTAGGTGAGCTTGAACCTATGAGCGATACTCAAGCAGAAGAGTATGCAAAAATTTTCCATAGTTTTGGTATGAAAACAATAGTTGGATAAACACAATTGAAATAATGTTTAAGTTTAAATTTGGGTCTTAATTAAATCAGAAGTTTTAAATACCAATTTAATTAAGTACCCCTAATTCTAGGTGCAGCAAACTAACCATGTCAAAATTAACATTGATAAAATGCTTCAGTTAATCGTGTTTTCCATATCAGCTATTATTAATCCTTGTCGAAAAATGACTTCAAACAATCTGCTGGAATGAAAATGCTTGCAAGTAATCTTTGGGTTCAAAATCCGAGACGATTGTATGGAAAACTATCGAAAAAGGTGCACCAAACTCTTTCCAATAGAAAAAGGAATATGTCTGAACCACTGCGTCTGGCATTAGAAACATGCATTATCCGGGCGGAGTAAGGTTATTCCCGTGTGGAAACCCCACTTGATTTAGGAAACCATACCTTCAGTTTTTTGTGGCTTCAGTGAATCTCGTGATGAGCCACCTTTTGATGCATCATTAATAGTTTACTTCGTAAACCCTTGACCCTGAGAATCTAGGAGTGATCAATGAAATGATTATTCAAAAAGCAGAAGTTGAAAAGCAGGGAGATGACACCGATGATAAAGATGCTCCTTCAAAGGACGAACCAACTCTATAACCAACCGTAAAGCCGTTGGAAAGCAACAGCGCTATCTCAGACGAGATTATAAAGTGCACATTTTTCCCGACACAGAATTAATATTACTGAGATAAACTCTTTGATTTTAAAATTTCTATATAAAAATTTATTAAGAAAAAATCTGAAGTACTAGCGGTAGCTTGATTATAAGAATTTTAAGAATCGATAATGCCATTATGTACAATTCATGCACATTAGGAATAACAAAATGCGCTTAAAGGACAGGTTAGTGGAAAAATAGTGTATCAGTAAAAAAAATTAGAAACATTGGATTGAGAAAACAAATAAGTTCTTTTGCAAATCCCATAACAAAGGGGTTTTAAGCGTTATTTATGCCGATAATAATAATTATTATGAAGTGGTGTGACCCACTGTTACCAAGAAAAGTGACAATATTTTGATGTAAATCATAGGAATTCGCCAAATAATACGATAATTTCTTAAACAATTCTTAATTAAAATCGCGCTTTTGCCTTGATTAATGTCGTGCATATGGGAGGGTACGCCCAGGGCACACCATAAACGTGATTAAACAGCCATCTAGTGGCTGTTTTTTATTTGTCAATAAATGAGTTGCCCCTTTTTTTACCCATTATAGATTGCGTTTAACCGTTCAGCGGCTGATGCTGATACACTTTCTTCAACATGAGTATAGGTATTTAAAGTTACTGAGATATCGGTGTGACCTAAGATGGTTTGTATCGTTTTTGCATTTTCCCCGAGTTCAAAAATCCGGGTGGCATATGTATGGCGGAGGTCATGAAAACGCCTGTCCTCAATTCCACAATTCCCCAAAACCTTTTTTAAGTTTTTTCTTATATTTTTCGTTTGTATTCCTTTAAATAACCAGCCAAAACTGTTGGGATTGAAACATCCCGGATGCTTGCAGAAGTTTTTGGTTGCCCTACGATACCGCTTCTTTTTTGTATCAATATTTTTTATGACCTTATATGTTTTATTGACTCTTATTTGTTTCGATTTTAAATCAATATCCTGCCATTGAAGCGCCAAAAGTTCCCCTTGCCGTATTCCGGAATAAAGCGCCGTCAAATATAGGGGGCTTAAGGGTTCGTTTTTTATGGATGCTTCAAAAATCTTTTGTTCCTCTTTTGTGAATGGCCGTATTTCAAGCGGTTTTGGCTCATTATTTTGATCTTTTGGAATAACTACAAGTTTTGAAAAGTCCCGGATAACTTCACCAGTCATGGCGGCATGACGGATTGATGGGACAACAAGCTTATTAATTTTTTTAATAACACTTGTGGACTTTCCGTTTTTGTGCAAACTATTATAGTAACTTTGAATATCACCATGTTTAAGGTTTTTCATTTTTATTTTAGCAATTGATGTATTCTCAATATGATTTCAATAAATACCATCATAAAGGTTTTTAGTGGATGGCTTTTTATTAACTAGATGGGTATCATAAAGCCACGCCCTAATAAAACTAAAAATTTACGAAAGCACTAATCAGCTTTTTGAAATTGATTAGTGCTTTCGTGCGATCCTCATTCGAATACATTGGCGCACCTCCTAATGACTAATCAAGTCCAGGATTATGTCCGCACCCCCGGTGCACTATTCAAGTGGAATACTCAAATATTTATAAACAACAAATTAAACAATTAATTTATCTATTTCATTTTGATTTTTTGTCCTAAATATCGTTCCCATCATAACTAAGGTTAGTGTGAAACTAGTCGCCGTCGACAAAGCAGAATAAAATTATGGATTCTTTCTGTGATTCGCAATGAAATTAAAAGATTACATAAAAGTGCTATAAATATATCACAACAAGGACTTTATAAAAATTATACCATGCAGCAATTTATTTGATGAACTGGATGTCATTGAGTGCTTCGAAAAACATGTCGGTGACATGAGAAGTAGCGATATGAACAAGAAATAAGAGGCGCTTTATCGCAAGTAAGATGCAAAACCACCGTCCTTTTTATAATTTGGACGGGAATTTAGGTTTAAACCTCTTCAGTTTTTATTTTATCTGATCTTTTTAAAAAACTATGGAGCAGACTTAAAAAAAATTGATCGCTATTATTATGTAAAGGATCTATACCAAAAAAATTCTTAATCTTATTTAGTCTAAATACTAAAGTATTTTTATGAATGTAGAGATCTTGACTTGCTTTACTTAAATTAAAATTACTTACTTTAAGTGTTTCGAAATTGTCAATTAAGACTTCTCTAAGTTGCTGATCCATCAAATCGGCGATTGCACCATAAATATTGTTTTGTTCCAAAATTGGCATAAGTGAAGTAAAGTATTCTTCTAAATAATTAAAAAAATCCTCACCAGAATAATTATGACGTTGCATCCAGCGACAATGTTTATAACCAGAAGAATAATTATCAATATTATTTTGAAGCGCCCCTCTGTAATACTTATAGGTAATCTCTCTTTTATAAAATATACTGTTTATAGAATCAATAAAATTTTCTAGTTCGCGATTGATGCGGATGAGAATTTCGTCCTTATTTTCTTGTACATATTTAAAAATTAAGATGTCACCTTCATGGGTTGTTAATATCATATCATTTTCATGAAAATGGTTTTTCAACTCTAAAAGAAAAAGTTTGTCATCTGAGTAAATTGTGTTGCTTAACTCTAAAAGTATTGGAACTCTGAATAGATTAGTTTTATAATTCAGACGATGTGCCAGTGCTCTTAAATCATCCGGGTGTTTCGTTTCAGAATATATAAGATAATCTCTAAAAAGGTTTAGTTCACTACTTTTTTTTGCAATACTCTGTTGATAGTAATCATATTCTAACATTGTTTCAAAAGCCATTTTTGCAATGAGGATAGCTGGACGCACATCTCGTGGAATCCCGGTAATACCAATTGCTCCCATCATTTCATTTTTATACACAATAGGTACATCAATACCAGGCTTTACTCCGAAATATTTTTTTACATCTTCAGGGGGTACGATCATTATGTCTCTACCTTCTTGCATCATCTGATAAGAAGCTTCATGAAAATTTCCGACTCTTTCTGTTTCAGTTGCTGCGATGATCATCCCATCTGGATTCATAACAGTGAACTTATAATGAGTATAACTTCTTGCGTTTTCGATAAATCGTTCAGAGAAAAACTTGTTAAGCATTTAATCAGCTCCTTTTCTAAAGTACTTATAATTATATCTAAAGCCATTGTTAAGGTATATCACAAATTTTGAAAAAAATACTTAAAAATATTTTGGAATTATTTTAAGTTGTTCAACATTTGTATCTATACCACAAATGCTAAGAGCATTTATTGTTTCGAATTGACAATTTTTTTACAAATTTTATTAATAACTGATTTATTATACAACAGTAATGAATTATTATTGTTGTCTGAAAACCTTTACAAATTATAATATGTTTATTGTAAAATAAAAATGTAGAAAGTTGCAAAGCAAAAATCCATAGTATTGCAAGTTGGAAAATGCACAATATTGCAAAAATCCATTGCGGGCAAAACTCAAGTCAATTATCCTTGTATCTGACCAAAGAACAAGGAGGAAATGGAGAATGCTCACAATGGATCAGATACATGATATCAGAAATCGTTTTTATGAGAAAGGGGAAAATATTTCCCAGATTGCGGAAGCGTTGCACCTGGATTGGCGAACGGTACGCAAATACATTGATCAGACTGATTTTAACAGCCCGCCGCCAAAGCCGGCGTTGGAGAAACAATTCTGTCCCAAACTGGATCCCTACAAGGAGATGATCGATTCCTGGCTGATTGAGGACAAATCAGCCCCACGCAAACAGCGCCATACAGCTAAACGGGTATTTCATCGCCTGCTGGCCGAAATTCCCGGTTTTGACTGCTCCTATCGGACGGTCGCCAGCTATTACGCAGTGAAACACCGGGAAATATTCAAGCAGAATAAACAGGCCTATCTGCCACTGGTACATCAACCCGGAGAAGCGCAGGTTGATTTTGGTACAGCTGAGTTTTATGAAAATGGCCAAAAACTGACTGGAAAATACCTGGAGGTCTCTTTTCCATACAGCAATAAAGGCTATCTGCAGCTGTTCTACGGGGAAAATATGGAATGCCTGCTGGAAGGGCTGGATGCCATATTCCGCCACATTGGCTGTGTGCCAAGGGAACTCTGGTTTGATAACACGAAAGTCATTGTTACCGAGATTATCCGTGGTGGCGGGCGAAAACTGACTGACAAATTCGAACGGTTCCGGGAGCATTACCATTTTAAAGCCGTCTTCATGAATCCCGGGGCCGGCCATGAAAAAGGAAACGTCGAAAACAAGGTCGGCTATCAGCGTCGCAACTTCATGGTACCGGTTCCCCGCTTTCTGTCGCTGTCGGATTATAACCGGCAGTTGCTGACAGAGTGTGAGAAAGATGCCCGGCGGAACCATTATCGCTACGATGAAACCATCGAGGAGCGGTTTCAGGCTGATCTGACGGCCTGCCACAAACTGCCCGGAATTGCGTTTGACCTCACCGGTCATCAAACCCTCAAAGCCGACAACTGGGCCAGGATTTATCTGAACAAACGACAGCATGCTTATTCGGTGGCTCCAAAGTACGCCCAGTGCCCGGTTCATCTGGTTTTAACTTCAGCGCTGGTGATTATTCAAGATGAAAACTTTCGTGAAATTGTTCGCCACCGGCGTCTTTACGGAGATACCAAACAAGAGCAGATGGACTGGCTGCCCTATCTGAAACAATTATCCCTGCGACCCCGAGCCCTGAAATATACTGGGATCTATGAGCTGATGCCGGAAACCATGCAAACCTATCTGGCCACCTGTTCAGGCAGCGAAGTTGGACAGATCCTCAAGGTTCTTTCCGAGTTGACCAGTCGCACCGGTTTTGACAGTGCCGTAAATACCGTTAACCATGCAATTGCTCATCAGGCGCGAGATGCCGATAGTCTGGAGAGTCTTTACCGGCGGTTGTATTCGGATGTACCTGAGCTGCCTGCAATGACCCTTGCTCCGGGCATTCCCAAAATGATCCCGATGCAGCCCAATCTGACGGCCTATGATATCTTGCTTCAGGGAAAGGGGGCTGACGGATATGCTCGACAAAGAAATCTTTGAATGCTGCCGGAAACTGCGTCTGAGTCGCAATCTGGCCGAGTTGGCGCAAACCACCGAAGGCAGCAGTCACCAGGAATATCTGCATCAGTTGCTTAGTGATGAACTCCGTTACCGGGAACTCACCCGCACCCAAAAGTTGGTTACCAGCGCCGGTTTCTATGGGATTCACACCTTTGAAGGATATCGCTTTGATGAAATCACCCTGCCTTCGGATCTGACTCCAGAAGGCCTGAAATCCCTGGCCTTTATCCACGAAAAGAAGAATCTGATTCTCTATGGTGGCACCGGAACCGGCAAAACTATGCTATCAACCGCACTCGGCGTTGCCGCCTGTCGACAGGGAATCCCGGTTAAATTCTTTCGAACGGCCGCCCTGGTGAATAAACTGTCGGAAGCCAAAGTAGCCGGTACCCTGACCGCTTTTCTGAAAAAACTGAATAAAGCCGAAGTGATTATTCTGGATGAATATGGTTATGTCCCACTGGACCGAACGGGAGCACAGCTCCTGTTCGAAATCATATCCGATTGTTATGAACGTCGGTCTATCATTCTTAATACCAACCTTGAATTTTCCCGATGGGTCAATGTGCTCTATGATGAACAGATGACGGCTGCCATGCTGGATCGGCTCCTTCATCACTGCCACCTGCTCATGTTTCCGGGACCCAGTAACCGGATGCGGGAATCCAGCATCAATGAATTATATCGCTCAATATCGGACAATCAATTGAAAAAATAATAATTGCCTGCAATGCTTAGATTGCTCATGAAATTGCTTCGCATTTTAGCTTGCAAAACTATGGATTTTCCATAATGCAACATTCTGTATTTTTAACTTGCAACTTTCTGCAAAAAGTACTTGCAAAAAACAACTTTACTTGGTGAAGGCGGCCGTACCGGTTTGAAATGACAATTTGCATTCGAGATTATCGACATGATTAATCTAAATTAATCATTCATATATATGGCGTACCCTGAGGGATTCGAACCCACGGCCTCTCGGGTCGTAGGTGTCTTGAGCAGTCATTTTCTCAGATCGAAAGAGATTTAGATTAACATATACAGATTTCTCGTTTA
>JAKLQL010000516.1 GCA_022013395.1 Acetobacterium sp. | reverse complement strand
GAATAACAATGGTCTGATCAGCAAAAATAGCATTTCCGACATGAAGTCCAACATCGCCACGCAAACCAGATGGAATATCGATGGCAATAATGGTTTTTTCACTTTGATTAACCATATCAAAAATACGATGATAATTTTCCGGGATATCTTTTTCAACTAACCCGGTTCCAAATATCGCATCAATAATATGGGTTGCCCCTTTTATATTTAAATTTAAATCTTCAAAATCCGATGCACTTGACAAGGCCCGAACGGCAATGTTTTGTTCTTGGAGTTTCTTTAGATTGCTGAGATTATCATCTGATAATTTTGTTTCAGCTTCAGTTAAAAAAAGATGAACAATATACCCTGCTTCGGACAATAACCGACCAACGACCAGACCATCCCCACCATTATTACCGGGTCCACAAAGAATAATAATCTGTGATTTTTCGTTGAGGCTCTCCTTTATGATTTCTGCACATGCTTGGCCAGCTCGTTCCATTAGTTCAAGACTGGGTGTGCCGGCCTCAATCGCATGGCGATCCATAACAGCCATTTCTTTTGGTGTGACAACTTTCATTTCTTTCCTCTTTTCCCACATATGAAAATAAATCTATCTGATTCTTTTGTCATTATATCAAATAGAAATCTTTTGTAAACCATAAGAATAATAAAGCCGCCATAATATCTGACGGCTTTGCATAAGAGTTATTAAGTTTAAGTATTCAGGATAAATCTTATCTTAGGGCATCCAGTGCTTTGATTGTTTTCGCATCGATTTTCCCAGTTTCAGTCAAACCGTTTGCTTTCTGAAAAGCTTTCACGGCTGTCACTGTTGCATCATCAAAGGTCCCTGTTGCTGATTCAGCAGCCAGATATTTTTGAGCGACAAGAATTTGCTGATAGGTTTGCAACACCTTACCACTATCGCCTTTTTCAAATTTTATATCTTCAGCGACTAGTGAAATAATCGTCGAACGATCCAATTTTCCGGTTTGCTCCAAACCTTTCATTGCCTGATAGGTTTTAATGGCAGTTTGGACTTCCTCAGTAATCTGATTCGATGGTTGACTGATTAAAAATCCCAGTGAATATAAAATTTGCTGATACTCAAGAATCTCATCGTTAGTATCACCAAGGGAATATTCGGTAATGACAATGGTCGTCCCATCATCGGTTTTGATTTCCGTCGTTTTATTATCATCAGTGGAAGCGCCGGCGTTGATCGTTAAGTTAGCCGGTTCCATGCCAATGGCTATCGAGTAAACATCAGAAATCCCCTTTTCCCCGATGGATAACTGATCAGCGGCCGAATAAACATCTTCAATGACAAAGGATGAGGTTAAAAAGATTAGAAAGACAGTAAAAACAATGTAAAGGACAACATCTTTAAATCGTTTGAAAACACTTTGTTTATTCATCATCCTCACCGGTCCAGTTGTGCCATACTTCCTGAACATCTTCATTATCATCGAACATATCAATCATTTTCAACATTTTTTTGATATCCCCGGCGTCTGTCAGTTCAACTTCGGTAGCTGGGATCATCGCGATTTCGGCCGAGGCCAGTTCATAACCTGCCTGTTTGAGAGCCTCACAAACCGATCCAAAATCTGCCGGTTCGGTGCTGATTTCGTAGCCTTCATCGGCGGTTTCAATATCTTCCGCGCCGGCATCTAGGGCTAGCATCATCAGAGCTTCTTCATCAATATCATCTGATTTTTCGATCATAATCTGACCTTTTTTGGTAAACAGAAAGCCCACGCAACCGCTGGTGCCAAGGTTTCCACCATTTTTATCTAAGGCGTGGCGGACATCTCCGGCGGTTCGGTTTTTATTATCGGTCAGGGTTTCAATAATCACCGCAACACCACCTGGTCCATATCCTTCATAGGTAATTTCTTCATAAACGCTGCCCTGTAATTCGCCGGCACCTTTTTTTACCGCCCGATCAATGTTTTCATTGGGCATGTTAGCAGCCTTTGCTTTGACAATGGCTTCTTTCAGTTTTGCATTCATTTCCGGATCGCTGCCACCCTCCCGGGATGCAACCGCAATATATTTTGCTAACTTGGTAAAGATTTGACCACGTTTCGCATCTGCTTTTCCTTTTTTGTGTTTAATAGTCGACCATTTTGAATGTCCAGACATCGACAACCTCCTTGATTTTTTATAATTTACAATTTGATATTATAACATATTGTCCTTTTATCACAAACATGTTTTTAAATTTCTTAAACTTCTGCCTCAATTTTATTCACTTCTGATTCCAATTCTTTTCGCAGTAAGATCATCTGAATATTAT
>JAKLQL010000515.1 GCA_022013395.1 Acetobacterium sp. | reverse complement strand
ATGCTGTATTATGCTATAATGTAGCGTATAAATACTTATGGAGGTCTCTATGTTTTTGGGTATTACGGCAGTCTTATCAATCCTTATATTCATCGTCAACATTTCTCTGACGTTCACCATTATCTTTCTGGAACGAAAGAACCCTCAAAGCACCTATGCCTGGTTATTATTTCTGTGGATGGTTCCGATCATCGGTTTCTTGTTCTATATTCTTTTTTCTCAGAATTTAACAAAGCGTAAAATTTTCAGATATAATACGCCCGAGCATATCCAATATCTTCATCTGTTGAGACAACAGCAACGATCCCTTTCCCGGATTCTATCCATCGATCCTGACAGCCCGATCGAAAAATATCGACATTCCATCGAATTTCATTTGAATGTCAGCGAATCCCTTTATACCAATAATAATGAAATCACCATTTATACGGATGGCTATCAAAAATTTGATGCCCTTTTTCATGCCATGGAAGAAGCACAATCATCGATTCATGTGGAATACTATATTATTAAGAATGATACCCTGACCCTGAAGCTTTTTGATATCCTTACCCGGAAAGCCCTGGAAGGGGTGGAAGTACGGCTGCTTTTTGACGCCATGGGGGGCCGTTATATTCCAGATTCAGTGCTTGATGCCTTTATCTCAGCTGGTGGTCAAATCGGAGAGTTTTTCCCTTCCCGCTTTAAAATGTTAAACCTCCGGGTCAACTACCGGAATCACCGGAAGATTGTTGTGATTGATGGCTCGGTTGGCTTTGTCGGTGGGTTTAACATTGGCAACGAATACCTGGGTCTTGATAAAAAAATGGGTTATTGGCGTGATACCCATCTAAAAATAATCGGCTACGCTGCTTATGAACTCCAACTTCGGTTTCTGTTAGATTGGCGCGCCAGCTCCAATGAAGAACTGCTGATCGATGACGAGAAACTTAACAGTTTCTTCCCAACGATCCCACAAAAACCGGGTGCTGGCATTCAGATCGTTTCCAGCGGTCCAGACAAGATCAGTCAACAGATCAAACAGGGGTTTTTGCGGATGATCAATAATGCGGAAGACTACATTCTCATCCAGTCACCCTATTTTGTGCCCGACGGAAGTATTCTGGAAGCGTTGAAAATCGCCCTTTTATCTGGCATAGATGTTCGCATTATGATTCCTAACAAACCCGATCACATTTTCATCTATTGGGCCACCTTGGCTTATGTCGGTGAATTGATTGAATTCGGTGCAAAAATTTACATTTATGAAAATGGCTTTCTCCATGCTAAAACCATTGTGGTTGATGATTCGGTGTGTTCAGTTGGTACCTGTAATTTTGATATTCGTAGTTTTAGTTTAAATTTTGAAACCAACGCTTTTATCTATGACCGAAAAGTCGCCATTCAGCTTAAGGATATTTTTGTCGAGGACATCAAAAAATGCACGTATTATAATAAAGAGCTTTATCGCCGGCGCAGTCGCCGGGTTAAAATCAAAGAATCCATTTCGCGATTATTTTCGCCATTGCTTTAGTTTTATCTGATCTTTATAGATTACTCCCTAACAACATCGGTTTATTGATAAATCGATGTCGTTAGGGAGTTTTTTAATTATTTTTAAAAAATGATTGACCGCTCAATACTATGTGTTATATAGTATTGTGCGAAGGGGGGTATTTAAATGGACATACAATTAAAACGCGGTCTACTGGAAATATGTGTGCTGACCGTTCTCAATCGTGGCGATTCCTATGGTTATCAGATTATTAAGGATGTCAGTCCTTATATTGAAATATCTGAATCTACGCTTTATCCGATCTTAAAAAGATTGGAATCAAACCAGTGTGTGGTTGTAAACTCAGTAGAGCACAACGGCAGACTTCGAAAATATTACAAAATAACTGAAACTGGTCGTAATCGCATTGTTGATTTTCTTGACAATTGGAAAGAAGTTATGACTGTTTATAATTTTATAACTGAAGAAATGAGGTGTTATACAGATGAATAAAACAGAATTTTTATTAAGTCTGGAGCAAAAACTTGTTGCCCTGCCCCAAAATGAAATTGAAGTCACCCAAGGGTTTTATTCGGAGATGATTGATGACCGGATGGAAGATGGCATGAGTGAAGAAAATGCGGTGGCCGCCATCGGTGATATTGATACCATCGTCCAGAATACCCTCCTGGAAATGCCCCTGCCAACCCTAATGAAAGCAAAAATCCAGCCCAAAGCCGGATTGAAAATTTGGGAAATTGTCCTGATTGTGCTTGGCTTCCCGCTCTGGTTTCCACTACTTGCAGCGTTTTTTGTGATCATTCTCTCTGTTTATGTGTCAGTTTGGGCTGTTATTATTTCACTTTATGCGTCGGTTGCAGCATTTGTGCTCAGTGGCGTGGCTGGCATTCTCAGTCTCTTATTTGCCCAAAGCTTTCCCGCTGGACTGCTGATGTTTGGTTTATCGCTAATCTGCATCGGAATCGGAGTATTGGCTTTTTTCGGGGTCACTAAGCTATCAATATGGCTGATTGGTCTGACCGGGAGATTTCTCCGGTGGGTTAAATCATTGTTTATCAAGAAGGAGCTCATATAAATGGAATCAAATAAAAAAATAATAATGCTGGTCGCCGGTGGTTTAATTATAATTGGTGTGGTTATTGCTTTGCTGGCTTTTATTCTGGTGGGTTTTAATTGGAATTCGTTTAACACCAGTCTGCCTGATGAGCAAAAGAGCTACAGTTATGATCTGGCCAGTGTTTCCAGCTTGACGATCGGCGAATTAGATGCGGATGTCATCATTGTCGGAACTGCTGATGACAAAATAAAAATAACCTGTTATGAAAATGAAAAAGATGCCTACACCATCGACCTACAGGCCAATGGGAATCTGAATGTCAACCGCTCTGTTTACAAACATTGGTATGAATACATTGGTTTTAATATCAGCAATCAAAAAAGAACCCTGACTGTCGCTGTTCCCCGGAAATTCACTGGACAGATCGAAGCTTCCACGATGAGCGGCAATCTTGACCTGAGCAACTTTGAATCTTTGGATGCCGTTGGCGCCAGTACTGCAAGTGGACAGATCACCCTGAAAAATGTGATTGTTGCCAATCACATCAAGGCTTCAACCATGAGTGGCAACTTTGATCTTGCCAATCTTCATGCCGGTAAAGACGTGGATCTGGATACATCCAGCGGCGAGATTCAGTTCACTAATGGCAAAATTGATGGTAACCTGTCAATCTCTTCACTCAGCGGCAATATTGATTTAGTCGATACCACTATCAAAGGCGATAGCTCCTTTGAAAACAGCAGTGGCAAGGTTAACTTCAATCGACTTACCGCCGATAATGTTTCCATCTCCACCCTCAGTGGCGATGTCCAGGGCAGCATCCTCGGCGATCCCGCCAATTACAAAATCACGGCCGACAGTCTCAGTGGTAGAATTGATATCCCCAACTCCGGCAATGGAAAAATTGCTGTTGATATCTCAACCAGTAGCGGTAATATTGTTATCGAATTTGCCGTGGCTAATT
>JAKLQL010000514.1 GCA_022013395.1 Acetobacterium sp. | reverse complement strand
TATCGACGATGAAATGCTCATAATAACGACCTCGGGTGGTTTGAAAATGCGGGTCGGAGCGGATCGCATCGAGGACATAGGGGCCCGCCAGATTGGTCAGCTCCACATCCCCCGGGGTGATTTTTTTGAGCATTCCAACCACAAAAAAATGGCCCTGGAGTTTGCCTTTATAACGCATATTATAATTGATAAACGGCGTATAGAAAAATTTTGAAACAATCAGATCAGCACAAAGACCAGTTTCCATAGATTGCAGTTCGTTGCTTTCGATGAGGTTCATCACGATGTTGTAAGGCAGATAACCATCACTGAGTAGCCTTCGCCAGTTGGCGCTCATTTCGGGCATCGTTTCCGGCCCGTGGATGCCCAGCACCTTAAAACTGGAATCCACCAGATAAACCGGGTTACCACAGATTTCTGAAACAATTTCAACAACCTGTTGGAGGCCCTTTTTCTGAAGGATGGCCTGGGTCAGCTCTTCAAACTGAGTGCGAATCTCGTAAAATAGTTGAGAGATGCGATTAAACAGTTCGTAAAGGGAATATTTAACACCAATCAAAAGCGTGTCACAGGATAAAAGCGTATCACCGGGGAAATTACCGGAATCGTTCAGCAGACACAGTCCACAGCCAGATTCGTAGTTCATTCCATTTGTAGACTGAACTTCACCGACATATAAAATCCCATTTTTTAAGACCGATAGCTCAGGTGAAAGCAGGCGCACATCACTAAAAACGGATTGATGCGGGGCTTTTAGTTCAGCCGTGTTGGCACTTAAATTCAGTTTCTCCAAGACAATCTGCAACGAAATTTCCATAAAATTCTCCTGTTTTATCTATTGTGCCGTTTGCACAGTTTTTTTTGATTTTTCTCTGTCCGACCGTCCGATGATTTTTTTAGTAAAAAGAAAGATAATACTGGTAACAACGATTTCAGAAAACAGATGTGTCATTAGTATAGTGCACATGTTGTTCTTGTGTCAAATTATTGTATTGTAAAAAAAGTAAAAGGAGAAAAAAATGACTGAACGCGAAAACATGGAGTTGATTTTTCAGCACAAACAACCAGACTGGATTCCCCATCTGGGTAATGACACCGATGGTATCCGGGACTATATTGTTGAACGGCCAATTATGACCACCGGAGATGATGCCTGGGGTTGTCATTGGATCAGCTGTCCAACAGCGTTAAATATTACCCATCCAGACACCAGCGATATCAAATTTGAGGATCTGGACGAGTGGCGAGAAAAAATCAATATCCCTGATCTGGACAAGGTCGATTTTACCCCAATGATCGAAGAGACCAAAGCTTTCACTAATCGGGAACAAAAAATGACCCAATACGTATCTCTTAATGGAATTTTTGAGCGAACCCATATTCTGATGGGATTTGAAAATGCTCTCTGTGCCTGCATGGAAGACCCAGAAGAATTTGGGGAAGTGCTCGAGGCGATTACTGAACATAAAATCCACTTATTTAAAAAAGTATTTGAAATTGCCCAACCGGACATCCTGGTCTATCACGATGATATGGCAACCCAAGCTTCACAATTTTTATCTACCGATTTTTACAAAGAGTACCTATTTCCACGATACAAACGAATTGTTGAAGCAGCTCGTGAAATCGGCTACAAGTATGTTTTGCATCACAGTTGCGGCCGGATTGAAAAGATTATTCCAGATTGGCTGGAGTGTGGTTTTGACGGTTGGGACAGTGTGATGCCCTGTAATGATCTCGCTCAGGTCAAAAAAGAGTTTGGCGACAAGATCGTCTTTATGCCTGGTCTCGATACCCAGGGCGTATTGGGAAAAGCCGGTTCCAGCCGACGGGAAATTGAAGAAATGGTTGTTCGATGGATGAACATGCTGGCTAGTGATGGAACTGGTCTGATCATTGATGCCACTGTTGCTTATAGCTTAAATCCTCCCAATGAAGCTGTTTGCCTGGAATTCATCAAAAAGCACGGGAAACCGTTTATGGATGCCAAAAAAGCCGGCATCGAATATATTCCCGAGCTGGAGGTTTAAACATTGATCATTATTGGTGAAAAAATTAACGGTGCGATCCCCTCAACTGCCGAAGCGATTGCAGCCAAGGATGCAGAATTTATTAAAAATATGGCCATCAAACAGGCCGAAGCCGGTGCAGACTTTATTGATGTCTGTGCATCAGTGGATGACAACATTGAACTGGAAACCATGAAATGGCTGATTGATATCGTTCAGGATGCCACTGATGTACCGATTGCGGTAGATAGCCCCAACGTTTACACCTGCATCGAGTCAATGAAATACTGTAACAAACCGGGACTATTTAATTCGGTTTCATTAGAGGGCGACAAGGTGGACATGGCTTTTAAAGTGTTGGCGGATACCAAATGGGAATGCGTGGCGTTGTTAAACAGCGACAAGGGTATCCCCAAAACTGCCAAAGATCGTTTGGATGTCTTTACCGATTTAATGGCAAAATGCCAGGAATACAAGATCGATCCATCCCGGATGCATATTGATCCTCTGATTGAAATGCTGTGTACCTCCGAAGATGGAATCCAGATGGTGACCGAGGTCATTCGCGGCATCAAAACCCAATATCCGACTATCCACGTTACCGGAGCGGTCAGCAACATTTCCTTCAATCTGCCAGCCCGACGGATTGCCAATCAGGCCTTTGCTGTTTTAGCGATGAGCGCCGGCATGGATAGTTTCATTTTGGATCCGCCGAACAAGGATATGATGGGAATGCTGTTCGCCACCGAAGCGATGATGGGTGAAGACGACTACTGCATGGAATACATCGGCGCCTTCCGTGAAGGCATTTTTGTGAAATAGACTGCATAAACCAACATCAAAGCAAGGATTGTTCGTTTTTATAGTTTGGATAGAATCAAATTTAATCATAAATAGGAGAAAATAACATGTCAAAAATTGAAGAAGTAAAAGTTCTAGTAGAAACCGGTAAATCAAAAAAAGTGGCAGCCACCGTTCAGGAAGCGTTGGATGCTGGCGACAAAGTCCAGGACATTTTGGACGCAATGATCGCCTCCATGGGCGTGGTTGGGGATAAATTCTCAGCCGTTGAAATCTTTGTCCCGGAAATGCTGATTGCTGCCAAAGCGATGTCAAAAGGTGTCGAGGTGCTAAAACCATTAATGGCTGGAGCGGACTCCACCTCATTAGGAACCTGCATCATTGGTACTGTTGCCGGTGATCTTCACGACATCGGAAAGAACCTGGTCTCGATGATGATTGAAAGCGCTGGTTTTGATATGGTCGACCTGGGTGTTGATGTTCCAGCTGAAAAATTTGTAGAGGCTGTTAACGAAAATACTAACGTGGTTCTGGTTGCTTGTTCTGGTCTTCTGACAACTACCATGCCGGCCCTCAAAGAAGCCGTTCAAACAATTAAAGCGGCCTTGCCGGAGATGAAAGTGATTGTTGGTGGTGCCCCGGTGACCCCTGAATACGCTACAGAAATTGGTGCAGATGGTTATGCACCTGATGCCGGTTCGGCTGCGGTCAAAGCCAAAGAAATGGTTGCCTAGTCATTTGACCCTTATTAATTCTGATTGTTTAGCGAAACTGATATACGTTAAACAAGTTATTCAGAAATAAACCCGACGGTCTCGGAGATTTTCTTCGAGACCGTTCGGGAATACAAGAAATTTTATTGAATAGAAAACGTTTAAATTAAAAAAATGGAGGATCATAACAATGATCAGAATGAATAATAAAATTAAAAATTTCTTTGGCGTCGGGGATATGTTCTTCTCACTAATGGTCACAATGGAACTGGCCTTTATGATGGTGTTTCTAACGGACGTTCTGAAACTTAACGTGGCAATGGCCGGTACCATAGTATCGATTACCAGTATGGGCGATTTGATTACGGCTTTCATTGCTGGCGGGATTGTCGATAAGTCCAATTTCAAATGGGGTAAATATCGTTCTTGGCTGCTGTTTGGACCGGGCCTTGCGACGATTTTCTTTGTCTTGGAATTCACTCAATTTGGCACCGAAATGACGGTGGCGGTTATTTTTACGATCTGTTATTTAATCTCACATACGCTCTGGAATATTTTCTATACCGCCAACCGTGCTCTGGCTGGAGCCGTAACAGATGACCCCACCGAACGCGCCCATATCTCCGGAAGAATTGCTGCCTGGATGAATGCCGGTCGGATCATTGGATCCAAACTGATCATTGTCATGATCATGTTTTTCGCTGCTATATTCGGTGGTGGAGGTCAACTGATTGGTTACACGATAACAGCAGCAATTTTGAGTGTTCTGATGTGTATTGGCTACTTAATTCACTATAAAATCACCGATGGCTATGATCAGCCCCAAGCAACTGCTAAAGAAACAACTGCTAAGCAGAAAGTTACTGTCATTGATATGTTTAAAGGCGTAGGCAAGAATCCGCCATTAATCGCAGTATTGATTTGTGATTTTATGCGTCTGAGCGGTTATTATCTGATGTTAGCCCTAGTGGCATATTACTGCAAAATCGTTCTCAAAGATCCAGTTGCCATCGGGAACATGTTGCTGTTCATTAACATTGGCTGTCTGCTGGGATCCTTGCTTTCGAGAACTTTTGTTGCTAAATTGGGAACCAAAGCAACAAGTATTTTGGGCATGGCAGGAGCGGCAGCTTTTATGATTGCAGCCATGATGGTATCACCCAATGCGATGGCCGTGATGGTCTGTCTGGGGCTGAGTCAATTCTGCTATGGCATTTCCTTCGGACTGACAACCAGTCTCTATGCCAACTCGGCAACTTTTGCAGAATATTCAACCGAAAAAAATACCACTGGTTTTATTATGGGATTATTGAGTTTTTCAATCAAAATGTCACTGTTTATCCGTGGTCTGATTATCACCTTTGTTCTTGGTTTTATCGGTTACAGTGCAAACATGAACGTGACCGATCAGATTATTGGCAATATGTCCACTGCCTTCTTTATCATTCCAGCTATTCTGATGGCTGTTGCCATTGTTCCACTGTTGCTGATGAAAATGAAAGACAGTGATGTTATCGATATGCGTAAAGAAATCGAAGCGCGCAAAAAAGCTAAAGTTAGCATCGAAAGAAATTGACTATTGCCTGAAGTAATGAAGTTTTATTTTAAGCGATAACAGGTGTTTCACTACCAGGTAAGAAAGATAAAAAGCTGAGCGATAAAAGCTCAGTTTTTTTGTTTCACGTGAGAGTTTTATTGAAATCTAAACGTTTAGTTTAGAAGTCTGATTGATTAAGTAGCATTAAAAAATACTTTCTAAAAACTTAAACCAGTAGACGTATATGGGAATGATCATGCTTATGTTCGAATTCGAGAGCGTTAAATAAGTAAGATTTTGTAAGCGTTTCATCCATTTGAAGCAATCGTCCACGATAAAGGTGCATGGTGGTGATTACATCATAAATCGTTTTTTTACCGGGATTTTCAATGAATCTCAGGATGAGCTCACGACGGAGACCCAATTCAGCAAATCTGATATTATCAATTTCATCCTCATCAATTTCTTTGCCAAGGTCTTTAAAAAACTGGTGATAGACATGGTTGAAATTTTTGCCCATATAGGCTGTACTTGAGAGCTGAT
>JAKLQL010000513.1 GCA_022013395.1 Acetobacterium sp. | reverse complement strand
GCTTATCAAGTAAATTTTGACAGCATCAGATCTCATCGATATATGGTGTAAAATTCAATCAATTCTGTTTTATCCAAACAAAGGTGTTTTGTACAGGACAAAGCGCCTTTGTGTGGTTTGATTTTTCTTTTGTTATCGCGAATGCAGAAATAACTGGTGATTACGTGTCGTAATTAAAATGATTCTGGGTAAGAATAGAGAATAGAAACAAATAACAAAAAAAAATGAGCGTAAAAGAGGGACAGGAAATGGAATTTGATGCGATTATTATTGGTGGGGGATTATCCGGTCTGACCGCCGGAAGTCTGTTGGCCAAAAGCGGGTTAAAGGTTGCAGTGGTTGAAAAAAGCTATAATCCCGGAGGGTCCTGCGGGGTTTTTAAACGTAATGGAGTGACCTTTGATATTGGTGCGGCGATGTTGTTCGGCTTCGGGGAGAAGGGTTTCAATGCCCACCGCTTTGTCTTTGATTGTCTGGAGGAACCGATTGAGGTTATCAAGCACAATCTGCTTTACTGCATGCATTTTAAAAACCACCAAATTTGCTTTGGTGACGATATCAATGAATTTGCCGCGGCGCTGGGAGCTGTTTTTCCATCGGAACAGGCCAATATCAAGCGGTTTTACCAGGATATGGAAAAAATGTACCGTGATGTGATGGTGGCTAATCCCAATTACACCACCCCGGATGAAACCGAGGCCAAGGGGGCCCTGAAAAGTCTGATTAAGCATCCGGTTTCCTATGCCAAGTTTCTGGGATATTTAAATAAAAGCGCTAGAAACCTATTAGCCGACTATTTTACTGATCCGGAAATTTTTAAATTTTTTGATAAGATTACTTCAACCTATTGCTACGCGACCCTGGAAGAATCACCGGCGGTGCTGGCAGCGGTGATGTTTGTGGACAACCATATCGGCGGCAGCTATTACCCCGCCGGTTCTACCATTTTTCTGCCTGGCAAGCTGGAGAAGGTGATTGAAGAAAATGATGGTGTGATGCTGCTGGAAAAAGAGGCCGCACGGATTCTCTTTAAAGATAAAAAACCGGTTGGGGTCGAACTAATTGGGGGCGAAAAAATAATGGCCCGAGACCTGATCTATTCAGGAACGGTTTGGAATTTATACGGCAAGCTAATTGACCGGCAAAATCTGACTCTGGCCCGGGCCCGCTGGGCCGCCAGGCAGGTGCCCACCTATCCCAGTGTGGTACTTTATACCCAGGTGGACCGGGCCGTCATCCCGGAGGATACCCAGCCGGTGGAAATGCTGGTGGGCAACCCGGACCGTTTGGACGAAAGCGAGGTTACCGTTTATATTTCCAGTCTGGATGATCAGACCCTTTGTGATCAGGACAGCCATGTTGTAATGGCCATTGGGCCAACTTTTGAAAACTGGGAGCTGGGGGATGAATCGAATTATCTGGAGCAAAAGGAAACCGAAAAAGCCCGGTTGATTCGAGTGCTGGAAAAACGGTTTCCGGGATTTGGCGCCGGCATCCGCTATGCTGAATTGGCCACCCCCCGAACCATTGAGCGTTATACCAATAAAAATGGCGGCGCTGTAGCGGGACCCAAACAAATGTTAGGTCAGCACATGTTTAAGCGCCTCCATACCCGAACCGAATGGGATAATCTGTTCTGTTGCGGCGAATCCACAGTGATGGGCACCGGCACGCCCACGGTAACCACTTCAGGGATCAGTGCGGCTAATGCGGTGCTAAAGAAACGCGGCTTGAGCCCTTATGTTTATCGGCCGGGTCGGAAGAACATGGTCCACATTCTGGAAAAACCGGTAACCGCCGAAAAACTCTATGTAGATGCTCCGGCAGCTATTCGGGCATTGATGCAGAAAGCTTCCCGGTGCGAATATTGCGAAAATCCTTTATGTTCAATAGGAATGGAATCACAGGGGACGCATCTCGATATCCGGGGAATCATGCGGCGGGTGACAGTGGGTAATCTGGTCGGGGCAAAAAAGAAGTTGGAGCATTATATAAAAGAGCGTCAAATCTTGATGGAAACAAATCCTCTGGATTTGAGTCTTTGCGAAGCCCGCTGCATTCAGAATACCAGAAGCAGCAAACCCGTTGAAATTCAGGCCGTGATTGACTGGTTGATGACGTAAATGGAGGCGGTTAATATGAAAGATTTTAAAAAAGCTGATGCAACTCCAGCTAAGAAAGACGGGAACGCCTATGACATCATTGTGGTGGGCGCTGGCATTGCCGGTTTGACAAGTGCTGCCTACGCTGCCAAAGCCGGCTACACCACCCTGCTCTGTGAAAAAAGCGAAAAACCCGGGGGCCTGGTGGCGAGCTTTACCCGTAACGG
The DNA here is from genome assembly GCA_022013395.1 of Acetobacterium sp. GTDB lineage: Bacteria > Bacillota > Clostridia > Eubacteriales > Eubacteriaceae > Acetobacterium. Next base: position 3,598 of record JAKLQL010000513.1, on the reverse strand, counting down.
ATTTACCTTTGATGCTGGCATTCGAGCCTTTGAAAATTCGGGGATTGTCTTTCCGATGCTTGCACAAGTGGGGATTGCGATGAACTTTGTCAAAAATCCGGTGGCCATCGGAATTGAAGACGAACTGATGATTTTGAAAGGGGTGAAAAGTCTGACCGAATATGGGGCCATGCTGACCCGGAAATTTCCCAAAAATCAATCGGAAATTGCGGCGATTACCAACGAAATCAGAAAAGTGACCGGTTATATGGATGTCCTCTATGGCATTGAAAATCCGCTGTTTAAGGATCTCACCAGCGATAAGGCATACCTGTTTAAAACGCTATTGCCCTGGTTGCTTAAATATCAGGTGAATATCCGCAAAGCCCAGCAGCTTAGTGAACCCATCGAGGCCTATTTGCTGCGCTTTACTAAAAACCAGGCGCTCATCGATGTGATTATCCAGCATTTTTTTGAGAACATGCCGACTTTTTTTGCGCTGAGCTATTTCGGTTTATATAGTGATTATAGTTATCCCCTGGGAGGCACCGGGATGCTGATCAAACGGATGACCGACTTGATTGCCGCCCATCAGGGAGAGCTGGCGCTGGACACTGAAATCACGGCGATCGACATAAAAAAGAAAATGGTCAAAACCCGGGATGGCCGAAGCTTTGGTTATGGTGAGCTGATCTGGTGCGGGGATATGAAAGCCCTGTATGCAGTTGTTAATTTGGAGCAGCCTGACAACCGGATTACTGAACAGCAAGAAAAGATCAACCAGAATCGAGGCGGAGATTCCATTTTTACCCTCTACCTGGCGGTGGATCTGGATCGCCCTTATTTCAGTGATCGCTGCGGCCCCCATTGTTTTTATACTCCCAGCAAGGCTGGCCTTTCGGCGATCCAGTCAGAAAACTGGCAAAGAGTACTAGCTGATCACACCCGCTCTCAAGTCGATAAGCAAACGGCCCTGCAAGCTTGGATCATGGAATATCTGGCTCTGACCACCTACGAGATTTCCTGCCCGGCCCTGCGGGATCCGGCGCTGGCCCCAAAGGGGAAAACCGGAGTGATCGTGAGCACCCTGATGGATTACCGATTGGTCAAAGCCATTGACGATGCAGGTTGGTATGGGGCGTTTAAAACCCTGTGTGAAAAAACGATTATTTCAGTGTTAAATAAAACCATTTTTCCGGAATGGATCGATCATGTTGAAGACCGCTTCAGTTCGACGCCGTTGACAATTGAGCGGCTTACCGGCAATTCCGGTGGAGCTATCACCGGCTGGGCTTTTCCCGCTAATCCCGGAACCGGCAGATTGCCGGCGGTCAGCCACTTTCGAAAAATTGCCAAAACCATCGAGACCCCGTTACCCCATATTCATCAGGCCGGGCAATGGACCTTCAGTCCTTCGGGTTTGCCGGTATCCATTCTCACCGGTAAATTGGCGGCGGATCGGGTCATGAAGGTTTTTGAAAAACAAGGCCGGAAGGGTCCATTCAAAGGCAGTACGGGTGAAAGCCAATGATCATTGTCTTTGGTACGATCCTGCTGGGTCTGCTGGTCAGCAGGATACTGTTTCACCGTTTTGCTAAACTGGATGAAGCTGATTCGGTTTCGGTTATTGGAGATGATCAGGGTCACAAAACAATCCGGCTTTCGATTATTATCCCTGCCCGCAATGAAGAAAAAAATCTGTCCCTGCTTCTGAACGATCTAAAAAAGCAGACGGCGGCGATTCACGAAATTATCTGTGTTGATGACGGCTCGACGGACCAAACCGCCAAAATTGCAATGGAAGCAGAGGCTATGCTGATCACATCGACCCAGAAACCACCCGGCTGGATCGGGAAGTCCTGGGCCTGCCAGTTGGGTGGGGAAGCCGCCACCGGAGCAGTATTGTTATTTCTGGATGCCGATGTGCGGCTCAGTCCGGCGGGAATTGGCAAGTTGTTAACGACCTATAAACAGACTGGATCGGTGGTCTCTGTGATGCCCTATCATCAGATTGAGAAAAAAGCGGAGACCTTATCGCTATTTTTTAATCTGCTGCAAATGGGTGCCAACGGGATGGGTTTGCCAGTTAGTCATAATAAAAATAGCAAACCTGGTGAAAACAAAAAAAATAAAGCGATTGGCCTCTATGGCCCGGTAATTCTAATCAGCCATAACGATTATCAGGCGGTCGGCGGTCACGCCGCCATTAAAGACAGCATTGTCGATGACATGGCCCTGGGCGAAAAACTGCAGGAAAAAGCCATTCCCTTTGCGTTGTTTCTGGGTGATCAGGATGTTTCCTATCGGATGTACAGCGGAGGACTGAAAGATCTGGTTCAGGGCTGGACCAAAAATCAGGCCGCCGGGGCAGCGAAAACCCCAGTATATCTTATCTTCCTGGTGTTTTTCTGGATAACTTCCTGTGCCTCGATCCCCGTGTATCTGATGCTGAATCTGATCTGGCAGCATTGGCTCTGGGTAGAAATACTGGCGGCGTGCTATGGCGTCTGGGTGCTGGAACTGATCCGCATTGCCCGGCATATCGGCAGTTTTTCGGTTGGGAGCATCGTCTTTTATCCGGTATCGCTGATTTTTTATCTGGTGATCTTCTTGCGCTCGATGATCAAAAAAATACTGGGGCTGCCGGTTATCTGGAAAGATCGGGAAATTCGTCTGGAGAAATAAGATGGGAGAAATAAAATGCAAGTGATTTTTCTGCCCCCACTGACCGCCATTCTGGTGTGTTTTATCGTCTGGCCGATCCTCCAGGTGACAGCAGCGCTGGTCTGTACTCAGTTGCCGGATCGCTTTTTTGATTATACTGCCTGGTTTTACCGGGCCCACACCTGGGAAAAGGATGGTGAGATCTACGAAAAGTGGCTGCGGGTGCGGCGCTGGAAAAAACATCTGCCGGATGGAGGCTCCTTGGTCAAGGGCGGCTTTGAAAAGAAAAAGTTGGTCAGCTTTTCAAAAGACAATCTGGACAAATACCTGCTGGAATCCTGCCGGGCTGAAATGATTCACTGGCTGGCCATTTTGCCCTTCTGGGTCTTCGGTTTTTTTACGCCACCCGTGGTCATTTTCTATATGCTGATCTACGCGATAGCCATCAACATGCCCTGTATCATTGCCCAGCGCTACAACCGCCCGCGGATTGTCCGAATTATTGAGCGGCGAGGTTAGCTTTGGTAATAAAATAAACTAACAACTATTATCAATCAATGATGACTGCAATTACCGATAAGAATTGCAGTGCGGCTAACAAAAATGATAGAATCAATTATAACAGCAAACAGTCAATGGAAAGGATCAAAAATTATGGAAGTTATCGCAATAAAAGGGTTAACCAAAGCTTACGGAAAAACACCGGCGCTTCGTGGGATTGATCTATCGGTGAAACAAGGGGAAGTCCATGGGTTCATTGGTATGAACGGAGCCGGAAAATCGACAACCATCCGCATTCTGCTGGGATTGTTGAAAAAAGATACTGGGGAGCTAAAACTGCTCGGCGGGGATCCCTTTAAAGACTGTGTGGCGCTGCATCGGCGGTTGGCCTATATTCCCAGCGAAATCAATCCCTGGCCAAATCTCAGCGGCGGTGAGGTGATCGATCTGCTGT
>JAKLQL010000055.1 GCA_022013395.1 Acetobacterium sp. | reverse complement strand
TAAATTGAGGCGAGACAATATTCAAGGTAAAGAAAAAGCGAATGCTACCCATTTTGAAGTTGGGCAAGCTGTCCGGGACACAATCAAGGAGTTAGGTGGTACCATGCCAGAAGATTTACCCAAGCCCGAAAAGAGCATAAAGGAAATTGAAAAAAACAAAAACAAGTCATTGAAATGAAAATTCTCAATCTCAAACTACCATTAAATCGAGGGAATCCATTCAGATTCCCTCTCAAGAGCCATCAGTGGGAGGCATTGGGGAGGCATTGGGGACGTTTCATTCGTCACATTCCCCTAAACCACTCTAAAAGTATGATTTCCCAAAGAACATTGGATTCATCGAAAACGCAATTCCAGGATCATTGGCTACTCATGAGACCGGTTGCCAGTCCTTACACAGATCAAACCAGCCGGTACTGTTGGAATATTTTTCCAGTTCCTCAATTGTCAGTTCAATGGCACTATTACTGCTTCCGCAGGCAGGAAAGACCGTCTCAAATCGTTTCAGTGAATCATCCAGATAAATATCCACATTACCATTGACTGCAAAGGGACAGACGCCGCCAATTCCATGACCAACAAGGTGCTCGACCTCTTCCGGCGAAAGCATTTTTGCCTTAGTTTTAAAATGAGCTTTAAATTTTGAATTGTCGATTTTGGCATCACCGGCCGTCACTACGAGCACGCATTTTTCCGCCAATTTAAAGGACAAGGTTTTGGCTATTCGTTCCGGGGCACAACCGACAGCTTGCGCCGCCAGTTCCACCGTTGCCGATGAGGTCTGGAATTCCAGGATTCGGGTTTCAATATTCCATTGTTTGAAATAATCTCTTACTTTTTCTATTGCCATTTATAGTTACTCCTGTTCTGATAAAAATGGGATTTATTTATTGTTCTTCCAATTCTATCATAAGTGTTTTTTAGATTCAAAGCACTATGACATGGGGACATTCCTCGTCATATCCGTCCTATATTAAGGAGCCGTTTTTCTTATTGTATCCATTTTATTTATGACAACCGGCTATTTATTCCATCAGATTAAGCTGATCCTCTATCAAAACTTTAGAAACAGAGCACGCGGGGACGGTTCGGGAGCAGTGATATTGCGGATTAAATGTTGGTGATATTAACGAAATTAGAATTATTGCCGATAACAAAAATAGATATTGAACATAAAGACACACTTATTCACAAAAGGGGGCCATGTTTCGATGAAAATAAATTCTGTTGATAAAAATTTGTATAACAACTACAGTCAAATGACAGAAAGGCAAAAATCGATGGAGAAAAGCCAACCATCCAATCAGGCCGTTTCAAAAAAAACAGATACGCTTGATATTTCAAAAGAAGCCTATGAAACGGCGGTAAGTGACGAGACGATGTCTGCCACATCAGGAAAAGACTCGCTTGGAATAACAAAGGGCGAGAAAACAAACAGTTTTGTTATCCATTTTTCTGATTCAGCAATGGTAAGCAGAGCTATTTCGAGGGGCTATCTTACAGTTAACGGTGTCGATATCCCGCTTTCTGATGATTTAAAAAAGCAATTAACTGAAATAGATAAACAGGCACAAGCTGACCGTGAAGCCGCTTTTTATCAATCTACTATGGCGCATGATCCAGCGGTCTCCAAACAACAAAGTGAAGCATGGGCAAATGCCTACAAAGATTTAGCGGAAGCGATTGAAATAGCCGCCAAAATTTCCGCGGGTGGAAAAGTATCCAGTTCTGACCTGAAAAAATTGATGGAGACAAGTCCGCAGCTTTATGCGATGGCAATGGCTGCAAAGATTATGGCAGAAAGTCAAGAAAAACAGACTAAACCTGAAATAACAGGCAATGAAGAAACAAGCAAAAGCAACGCTACCGCTCAAGGCGTTAGCTGGTCAGATTTTGAATGGAAATCTTATGAAACACAGATGAGTGTCACAATGGATGGTACGCCATCCGTTACCGGTGTCGAAAAAAGAGAAGTTATTTCCCAATAAAAGAAACACTAAAAACCCATTGTTTATGCAGGTTTTCAGCTTCTTTCAATTTACTCCTGTATAGACGATTATTCTAAAATTCAGAATTGCCATTATGTCAAACTGACACTTATTCCATCAGATTAAGCTGATCCTCAATCAAAACTTTAGAAATATTCATTGCCTTGATTAAATTTTCAAAACGTCGATAATGAGTGGTTCCTGCTACAAATTTACCCTGTCCTTTTTCACACTTACTAATAACTGAAACCACTGGCCTGAGGGCTTCGGTTAATTCTGCGTTTGTGTACTGCTCCAGGTCATCAGTCATTTGTTCTTTTGGGAATAATTTACTTTCGATCAAAAGCTTTGAAATAACCATTGCTTTGATTCTATTTCTAAGTAGCGAACACTGGGCGGTTCCTTCCGCAAATTTTCCTTGCATTTTTTCGCATTTGCTAATCGTTAACGCTACTTCCCGAAGCGCTTCGGTTAATTCTTCGTTGGTGTATTTATTCATAATAATGCTCCCTTTTTTTTGGAATCGTCTCGTCCGACCTGCGCTTATTCCTCGCCTAACCCAAAGCATGAAGGTGCCATTATACTGTATCTATCAACACAATTTATCATTCTTTGCAATTGGATTGATGGGAAAAGCCGGGTCAAACCTAAACCCGGCTTAATTTTCTGCTTTACTCTTCCAGTAAATCTTTAAACAAAATTCGCAGATAGTCTCGTCTGCCATAAAGAACTCTAGACACAAAAACGAGGTCGTCTTCACACCAGTAAAAAATCATATAATTCTGGCAAGACAGATAATGATAGTTCGTTTGCATAGCAATTCGTGATGTTAAGGACGGCACTAGTTGAAGCTGATCGATCAGGTTTCGCATTTTTGCTGTGATTTTTCGCATTAACTCGATTGAGGCCTGGGGATTCCCCAATTCCTCGGCTATGTATTCTTTAATCAGCAATACATCATCTCTTGCTTCTGGAGAAATCTGAAGCCTGGTCATTTTAAATTCCTAACTCCGATTCCACCGCATCGATGGTCAGCCAGCTCTTTTCACGATCTGCCTGTTCGCCTTTAGATAGCTGCGACATTAGCTTCAGAGAAGCCTTCAATGATTCATATTCATTGATATCAATAATGGCAAACTTACCGCGACCATTTTTTGTTAAAAAGACTGGTTCGCCCACCGCAACATCCCGCAATACTTCCGTATAGTTTCTTAAATCTGATATTGGTTTGATATTTGGCATTGTCAACAACTCCTTTCCTGTTGATTGAATTATACCCTTATTTGATGTTATATTCAACAGCAAAACTACCCATTCTCAAGTATCACCATTTTCTCGTCAAGACCCTGAGAAAGGAAAAATATAAAGATGATCACAGAATATAACGAAAGTATTTTTGAAAGCATCCAACGTATATTTCTCAAAAGTTTGTTGAAAAGGCAACAGGAACTCATTGAAAATTATGATAATTTAAGCGAAGATCAAAAGTGACTTGCTGTTCGAAACGAAATAAAAGAACATAACAAAGCACTGGCAGATGCAGCTCATAAAGCTGGGGTTGTTAC
>JAKLQL010000512.1 GCA_022013395.1 Acetobacterium sp. | reverse complement strand
TATTCAGCAACAGATCCAAAGCATCCAACGGGCTGTTTACCACAATATCCGCAGCCAGCAAAGACTTCACACAGCAGCCCTCTTTGCCCATCACCCCAATCGATAAGCGACTTTCGGCAAACATTTCCCGGTCATTATTGCCGTTGCCAATAGCCAGATTTGTCGCACCGCCGATCTTTTCAACAAAAGCCCTTTTCTTTTGGGAAATATTATCTTTTGAAAAAATTTCGATGGTTAACGGCAACTCTCCACATTGCTCTCGTACCAGACCAAAGGTATCGGCAGTGAGAATATGCACAGTCACCTCGCGTTCCGCTAACGCCACCAGTCTTTCTCTCAGTCCATCGACCAGATAGCCGTCCACCGCCAGGGTGCCATTGTAATCAAAGGTCACATGCTCCACGACGATGGGCTCGTGGCCGGGAATTTCCAGATTTATCACAGTTACCTCACTTTTTTATTCTTTCTTTTTTTATTATTATTTCTAAATAGGTACTTTCGCAATTACCAAACTTCAATTCAAATTTCTTTTCAGATCTCTTTTTAGTCCGATTCTAAAACAATCACCGTAGCCGTTTTTTTTCGGCAATCCTTTTTCAGCCGGTTACACAAAACCCTACAAGCGGCCGGACTGAGTCCCTTAGGTGGGGTGTTGACAATAATCAGCTTGGGTCGCCGGATCCGAGCCATGCCATATTCCAGCCGGATGTACTCAGCATCGCTGAGGTCTTTGATCCGGGTTTTAAGTTTATCTTGTAACCCCATCATTTTAGCCACCTCATTCAGATTAACCCGGTTCTCCCTGACGTGGAGCAGTACGGTCATTAAAACAGTGTTGACCCGGGTTTTAGCCTGTCGCAGTTGCGGTTTTTCGAAAATAATACCGTATTCCTGTTTTCGCAGCCGCTTCAGCTGTTCCTGTTTACTGCTGGTAAAGGTTTTACGGTTAAAAATCAGGCGTTCATTGGGCTCCAAATTCAAGCCGGTGATTTTTTTTAGAAATGTATTTTTTTCATTTTGAGAGCTAAAAGACTTTTCTTTATATCCGTTCTTTTCAATGGCAAAGCTTCGCTTGCCGCTCTTTCTGATTTGTAACAGCGAGAAATCCCGGTAGCTGTCCAGGGATTCGCCAGATTTTTTAAAGACGTCCAACATTGCCAGCGTCATCTCGTTGACCAGGGCAAAATCTTCCAGCGTGAACAGTCCATTTTTTTTATTGACCAGTTCTAACGCTCCAAACACTTCTGTTTCATCAATGCCTAGGGGAACCGCTATTTCTGAAGTGATGGTGATGCCCATTGCCCGATCAATGCCGTTAAAATGAAGTTTATATTGTTTGGAATCCCTGATAAAAAGGGGCAAACCATCAAAAACACACTGGGCCGCAATACCGTATCCGGCTCTGAGTTTTAATTGGTACAAATCCTCCGCTCCGGGGCTTTTGATAATCAGCGGATAGATATATTCACCTTTATCATCCTTATCTTTTAGCCAGATAATCGCCGCCTGAGCTTCGGTCACCATCAATATCTCATCCAAGGTGGTGCTGAAAAGCCGGGGCAGTGAGGTAATTTCTTTCAGTTTTTCCTGAAAATTTGCCATGCATTCATCATGGGTAAGCCGTTTTTCGGCGGTATAGTCTTTGAAAATCCGCGACCGGAGCTGACTGGTGGTTTCCCGGATCACCCGGGTACCTTCCAGATTGCCAAATTCATCAAAATTCACCTCTTCTAAACCATGGACATTGATAAATCGCTGGGCGGCATAGCGGTTAAGCGGCGCAGTCCGGCTGATATAGGAAACATAGCTGGCCTTTCGGGTAGGGTCATTGGCATGGACAATATACTCAAACCGATCCGTTTTAAGCGCTTCTTTCTGGGTTTCAGTCATGGTATACCAGCAATAGGGTTGAGCGTTAACGCAATAGGCATTGGTGTTTTCTTCCAGACGGTTGATGTACACATAGGTGGCCAAATTCCCGCCTTTGGAATGCCCCAGAATATTGCGTTGGCCTAAGATCCCTTCCATATGATGGTCATAAAATGCCATCGCCTTGTGATGATGGGTAGTGACAACCCCCAATGACGCAATCAGACAGCCCGCCCAATCCAGAACGACACTGGATGGATACATCTGCTCGCAGCCACTGAAAGTCACCGCCGCATTGTTTTCGCCATCTTCAAAGGCCAGTCCTACAAAACTGGTTTTGTTTTTATCCGACGTGTTACCAAATTGACCAAAATTGTCATTTACATAGCCCGTAATCACGACATCTGCCAAATTTTCGCTGGCGGCATAAATCCGCCGGAAATGAGCCTGTCTTTGTCTGGCATACTTTCGGCCACTTTGAGACCGACTGACAAAACCTGGAAGAATCGCATAACCACAGACATCCATGAGATCGATGTACTCATCCAGCTTCATTGGTGTTTTTCTGGTAATCCGGTTTTTGTATTCAGGTGGCAGATGAAAATAGACCATTTCAAGCAATAAATATTTTTCCACGTCCAGCAAGTTGCTCATTTTCAAACTCATCGAAGCTCCCCTTTTCTTTTTATATCATCGATAATTGCGAAAGTACCGTGAGCTTTGCATTCAGTTTCGCACGAAACAATTTCTACACTGTTCGCCTACACGTTACAAAATTGTTTGTGAAAACTGAACGCAAAGCAACCATTGTTCGACGTCTATGCATTTCGCAAATACCTGTCTATAATGAGAAATCATATCACAATAATTTGTAAAATAAAAGAATCGGAAACACTTATGGCAACTTTGCTGGTGATTTTTTTTAAAAAATTTAATATTTTTGTATTTCCCGTTGCATTTGCAACAGTCATTTAGAAAATAGTGTAGTATCATTACGTCATAGTCAAATTAAAACGACAAAACGTCACAGCAAACAATAATTCTAAACAGCTGAAATTTTTATCAGATGAATACGATTAACACGAACCGATCGGATTCAAAAAAAGAAGTTAAATGGTTTAACCCGCTTTTAAAAGGGTAATTCAATAGTAGTTATGTTTTTTTACACTGGTTATTTCCTGTTAAGCACAGGTTATACATAAATCTATAAAAATATTTTACGAGAGAGGTAAAAAGATGAAAGATATGTTTTGTTTTCAATGTGAACAAACTGCCAAAGGAACCGGATGTGAGGTCAGCGGAGTCTGTGGTAAAACACCTGTTGTTGCCGGAGATCAGGATAAACTAATCGGTGCCTGTATTGGTCTAGCCAAAGCCGTTCAAAAAACGGCTGCTACCGAAGCCACTGATGCCTGTATTAAAAAAGCTTTGTTCACAACCGTTACCAATGTCAACTTTGACGATGAAAGTATCAAAGTGATGGTCGCTTGTCGATAAAATGAAAGCGGATCTGGATCCTACTGCAGAAGATTATGATATGGCAAAATTATGGGACGACAATGAAGATATCCGTTCTTTAAAAACACTAATCCTTTTAGGCGTTAAAGGGGTTGCAGCCTATGCTCACCATGCCGCAATTTTAGGCTACAAAGATTCTGAAGTTGATGCCTTCTTCTATGAAGCATTAGTAGCAGTTGGATCCGATTTGGGCATGGACGCGTTGCTTCCACTGGTTCTTAAAACCGGTGATATCAATTTAAAATGCATGGCGCTCCTTGACAAAGCCAACACCGAAACCTATGGCACACCAGTCCCAACTGAAGTTCCCTTAACCATTGAAAAAGGACCATTCATCATCATCACCGGTCATGATTTACATGATTTAAAATTATTGCTGGAACAAACTGAAGGCAAGGGCGTTAATATTTACACCCATGGCGAGATGCTTCCCACTCACGCCTATCCAAAACTCAAAAAATACAAACACCTTGTCGGGAATTACGGC